>JAISYY010000034.1 GCA_031269635.1 Tannerella sp.
AACAAACACGCGATTCCGGTGCGAAGTGTACCGCCGACAAAATTCATTCACAAAAACCGACGCTGCACGTTCCACCAAATCGACAGGCTCTATGGATTCGTTAGCTATCGTATACTCGTCTATTTCCTTGATCTTTGAGGTTTCAAATAATTTCTTCATACTACATTAATTTTGTGGCAAATATAGTGCAAGTTTTTAATATTACGTTGCATGCGGCGTGATTTTGTACATAAACAGGAAATTAAAACATCCTCATGCAATTTTCTCACAGATTATCCGTTAGGAGATAATGAGTTAGACGATCGGTTTCCTGAATCGGGAAATCGTAAAAGTTTACGGTGATAATTTTTATTGTGTAAAAATTTTATCCGGGTTTAAACTTTAATTTGAAAATTGTGTCTATTATGAGTACGTTTTATTTTAAATAAAGATGAGTATATCTATACGTTCACTGAATAAGTATTATCCTAACGGTAATCATGCGCTGAAGGATATCAACATGGAGATTCCGACAGGAATGTTCGGGTTGTTAGGGCCTAACGGGGCGGGGAAGTCCACACTTATGCGTATTCTTGTCGCATTGATGGAACCCACGTCCGGCAAAGTGGATGTGTTTGGTTATGATTTGCTCAAGCAACGTAAGGAAGTCCGTAAGATTCTCGGCTATTTGCCTCAGGACTTCCGTTTTTTTGCGAAATATAAGACGTACGAATTTCTGGATTATGCAGCGCGGTTATCGGGCATGAACAACGGCAAGCAGCGTCGCCGGGCCGTTGACGAGATGCTTGAAAGCGTCGGGCTGTTCGATGCCAGGGAACGTTATGCAAATAAGCTTTCGGGCGGAATGAAGCGCCGTCTCGGCATTGCCCAGGCGTTGATACACAATCCGAAACTTATCATAGTAGACGAACCTACTACGGGGCTTGACCCGGAAGAACGAATCCGTTTTCGTAATCTTCTTGCGGAAATCAGCGAAAAAGATGTTACGATTATCCTGTCTACGCACATTGTCGGCGATATATCCAGTACATGTAATTGTATGGCATTGATGAACAGAGGCGAAGTGGCTTTTTACGGTGCGCCGCAGGAAATGCTCAAGGAAGCCGAAGGTAAAGTATGGCGCATGAAAGTGAGCGGTGACGACCTGCCTTCGGTCGACAGGAAATATCCGGTTATATCAACGATCCCTTCCGGTACGGGGTGGGAGGTTCAGGTTATAGCGGACGAAATAGAAGGTTATGATGCGGAACCCTATCCTCCGAATCTGGAACATGCGTATGTTTATTATATGGAGAAAAAGCTGAACCGCTGGGTAAATGACTGATTTTTTAATTGAGTAATAAAATACAAGGAATGTCGATATTTGATAATATACGGTCTGTCTCGAAATATGAGAGTAAGCTATTGATGAGAAGTTGGTTCTACAGGATCTTTCTTGTCCTGGCCGTATTGTTCCTGTGTATCTTTAATTTTGCGGCATTAATCGGGCAAGACGGCGGCCTCTGGTTGATGCGAGCTGTCGTTTCAAATATTCCTTATGTAAACCTGATGTTTCTTAATACGGGACAGGCCGTTATCGCGGTCTTCCTGTCGTCGGAATTTCTTAAATCCGATAAGAAGCTGGATACTTCGGAAGTGTTTTATGTTCATCCTCTCAGTAACGCCGAATATGTAGCCGGCAAGATCTGGGGGAATATGAAAGTGTTCTTCCGCCTTGACCTGTTTATCATCATCATAGTTGTTGTTTTTAACCTGGCATCGGGGATTTCTATTGACTGGGCGGCCTATATAACTTATTTTTTCCTGATATGTATTCCTACGCTGGTCTATATTTTCGGATTGTCGGTTGGTCTTATGCTTATCCTTAAAAATCAGGCGATTACTTTTATCCTTTTATTGGGATATATCGCTCTTACCTTATTTTATGTGGGGGATAAGTTTTACTATTTGTTTGACTATATGGTGTATAGCCTGCCGTTGATGAAGTCTTCGATTGTTGGTTTTACGAATTGGACGACGCTTGTTAATCACCGCTGTATTTATCTATTGATAGGGTTGGGATTCGTATGTATTTCGATATTCCTGTTCAGGCGATTGCCTAATACAAAATACGGCCGTTACCGCTGGCTTGCTTTGGCGGTATGTTTTTTGATTGCCGCCGGCGTTGCGGCGTATAATCATGTCGCGCCTATCCTGAAAGAGGCGGAGATGCGTGCGTTATATACCGATATCAATAATAAATATGTGCATAAGCCCAAAATGGTTGTTGATCATTATGATATAACGGTGGAACAGCATCCTGAAACTATCTCGGCGGAAGTTGTCATGAAAGGCGTGGCGCTGGAGGCTTCGCCCGTTTTTGTATTCTGTCTCAATCCGGCCTTGCAGATACGCGAGATAAAAGAAGGCGAAAAGGAGTTGTCGTTCAACCGCGAAAGCCAGATTATCCTGGTTGACTTTGGCCGCGAAATAGCCCGGGGTGATTCCGTAGCGTTCCGGATGAAATATGACGGACGTATAGACGGAGGCTTTTGCTATCTTGATATTCCGGAGGAGATTTTGCAGCAGCAATATTCGACTGAAATATTCCGCATAGACAAGAAATATAGTTTTCAGCGTGATAATTATATTCTTTTTACGCCTGAAACGTATTGGTATCCCTGTCCCGGCACATCGTACAGCAGCGATAACCCGGACTGGCAACAAGCCTATTTCAGTAATTTCCGCCTGACGGTGAAGACGTTGAACGGTCTCAAAGCGTTGTCGCAAGGCACGATGAAATGGCCGCCGATAAAGAAAAGCGAGAAGCGGGAAACGAGGCGTGAGCGACGGAGGCCGGAAGTCGAAGGACAGCGCGGGCCGAATGAGGAGCGGGCAACGACTAATGAGGCACGAGGCTCCGGACGTGGCGCAGGCGGCGTTTCCGGCAGAAATTCGGAGCGAGGTTCGGCGCAAGGTCCGGGCGGAAACTTTGAGCGTGGCGCAGGCCGAAATTCCGAACGGGGCGCGAGACGCGGGGAACGGGGCATGAGGAATCCCGAACGGGATGCGCAAAACGAAGGACAAGGGGCCGGACGCGGCGCAGGCGATGGTTCGGGCGGAAATCAGTTACCGGATTCAGCGAGAGGTCCGGCACAAGGCGCTCCGGGCGGAAACTTTGAGCGTGGCGCAGGCCGGAATCCCGAACAGGACGCGAGACGCAGGGAATGGGGCATGAGGAATCCCGAACGGGATGCACAAAACGAAGGACGGGGAGCGGACAGTACGGTTTTGGGCGGCGCTTCGGAAAATAACTTGCAGAAAGATTCGGCAGAGGCGAAAACACCTGCTAACGTGGTAAAAGACAGTCTTTTTATTTTTGAAACGGATTTTCCTACCCCTTCGATAACGCTTATTATTGGTGATTACGAACAGAAAAGTATAGATGTGGACAGTGTCGTTTTCAGCGTTTGGCATCTGAAAGGGCATGACCATTTCTTTTCCGTTCTTGATTCGATAACAGATACGATTCCTGCCCAGATACGGGAACGCCGGCGTTCTTTGGAAAGCGCCTATTCCCTGGATTATTCGTTTAACCGTTTTTCCATTGTGGAGGCGCCGGTGCAATTTTTCAGCTATGCGCGAACCTGGACGCAGGCGCAGGAGAAAATGCAGCCGGAAATGATTCTTTTCCCGGAAAAAGGCTGTTTGTTCCAAGAGGGTGATTTTGTCAGAAGGGTCAAAAACGAAAAACAGTGGGCCAAATGGAATGGACAGGATATTAGTGACGAAGAAGCGGCAATACGTACCTTTAACGCTTTTTCGGGGATTTTTCAGCGAACGGAAAGTAATTTTAACTGGTCGCGGGAACGTGGCGCAGTGAATGTTTCCGTACAGGCCAATCCGTATTTTATATTTCCGCAATTTTATAACTTCAGGTATAATATTTTTTCGTCGGAGTGGCCTATCGCTAACCGGTTGATAGAGCTTTATCTGCAGGATAAATCCGATAACAATAACTGGATGAGGCAGATGAACGGGATAAGTAATAACGAGAAAGCGAATCTGCTTATGGAGCAATATCCGTTTAAGGATTTGTTGGCAGATGTCGAACACCGTGATTTGCTTGATAATGTAATATCATTGAAAGCCAGCTTTTTATTTGCCCCTGCCGAACGGAATACCGGATATAAGGAATACCGGGATTCCCTGCGTTATGTTTTACAGCAGAATATATTTACGAACTTGCGGTTTGAAAATCTGCTTGATACAATGGGAATGATTGCCGGCGAAGATTTGAGAACGCCGCTCGAATCATGGAACCATCCGACACCTCTGCCGGTTTATATCGTCGGAACGCCGGAAGTGGTGCAGATCACCAATCGGGATAAAGAGGTCTATGTCGTGAAACTGCAAATAACGAATGATTCGGATGTAGACGGGATTATCAACATTGAGATTACGGTAGGTGGCGGCGGACGCATGGGCGGCGGCAGTTCTGCCGTATACGACCCGCGCGCCAAACGTAAGGTTTCGATCGCCGCCCGTGAAACAAAACGTATCGTTTCCGTATGGGATGAAGCGCCGCGTAATGTAATTGTTAATACGCTTGTATCGGCAAACCTGCCGAATCTGGTTAATTTGCCTGTAAGCAATATTATTCGTGAACGAAACAAGCCGGTTGACGAAGAAGGCGATTTTATATTGCAGGGCGCTTCATATAATATACCCGGAGAGGTGATTGTCGATAATGAAGATTCGTTGCTTTTTGTATTGTCGACGCCGGATGTTGTCGGACTTCTGCCGCAGTGGCTTGACCAGGTGGATGATAATTCGTTCCGTTATTCGGGCGTGTCAGGCTGGCGTCCGCCGTTGCAATGGACATTGACGACAAACGATAAATATTACGGCACACATGTCCGCTCCGCGTATGTAATTAAGAGTGGCGGCGGCAGCCAGACTGCTACCTGGAAGATTCCTGTCCCCGTGACAGGGCAATATGATTTATACTATTATGTATATAAACCCGACGAGCTTCGTCAGAGACGCGGCGGCGGTGGCGGCGGTGGCGGTAGAGGCAGAGGTGACAACAGAGGCGGCGGAGATGCGGAATATTCTTTTAAAGTGAAATATGACGGGTATGAAGAAAATGCTTATATAAATCTCCGGCGTTCGGATGAAGGATGGAGCATTCTGGGAACTTATTATTTTAATGAAGATACGGTTCGTGTTGTTTTGGCAAACGATTGCACTTTGAGGTCGGTGACAGCCGATGCGGTTAAAATTGTCAGACGGTGACGCCGGTGTTGTTGAATTAAAAACATGATTATTTGATAATTAAAGATATAAAATTATGAGCTACAAACGTTTACGGATAAAATTCGCGTGTGTGACGATGCTGATTGCAGGAGTGTCGTGGTGGTCGTCCGCACAGGATGCGATAACTATCGAAGAAGCATTGGATATTGCGGAAGAGAATAATCCTACTTTAATACGTTCCAAACTGAATCTTGAGAGGTATCAGTTGAACCTGATTGCGCAGCGGGCGTCTCTCAAATCGCAGTTTTCTCTTAATCTCAGCCCGGTAAGTTACAGTAAAACGCGCAGGTTTGACAACCGATTGTCGCAATGGTATACAAATGAAACGCTTAACTCCAGCGGGACATTTCAGGTGTCGCAGCCCATTTTATTGACCGATGGGGAAATTTCCCTTATAAACACGTTCGGGTGGCAGGACAACCAATCTACGGTGGAAGGTATTGATAATAGGAATAAAGCGTTCAGCAACGACCTTTATCTCCGGCTTACCCAGCCGATTTTCACTTATAACCGCCGTAAAATGGAACTCCAGCGAATAGAATTTGATTATGAAAATGCCGGTATCAGCTACGCTTTGCAGCGTCTTAATACCGAGAGGAGCATTACGAACCAGTTTTATTCCGTTTATATGGCCCAGAGTAATCTGGAAATAAGCCGGGAGGAACTGGAGAACGCCAAACAGAGTTTTGATATCATTCAGAATAAGGTCGAAGCCGACCTTTCGGCGAAGGAAGAACTTTATCAGGCGGAACTCAATTTGGCAACGGCGCAATCTTCTGTTGAAGAACGCATTGTGGCTCTCGAAAATGCCAAAGATGAACTGAAGCAAACGTTAGGCCTGCCGCTTGGCGAAAACATCAGTGTGAAAGCGGAGATAACGGTTAGCCCGATTGCCGTCAATCTGGGACAGGCCGTAAATAGCGGTTTAACCTCGCGGATGGAATTGCGCCAGCGCGAGATTGATACGGAACTTGCCGAACTCCAGATGATTCAGACGAAAGGACTGAACGAATTTAAGGGCGACGTCTCCTTGTCGATAGGTATCATCGGCGACCACGAGAAATTTTCCAACATCTACGATAATCCTACCCAAAATCCAAGGGTATCAATAACTTTTGCCGTTCCCATCTTCGACTGGGGCGAGAAGAAAGCGCGTGTGAAAGCGCAGAAAACGGCGCAGACGATAGCGAAACTCGATCATGAAAACCAGAAAATAGATATAGAACTTAATATACGGCAGGTTTGGAGGCGCCTGGAAAATCTGCGTACGCAGATTGATATAGCGGAAAAGAGCGTCCGTAACGCACAACTTACGTATGATATAAACCTCACGAGATACCGCGAAGGCGACCTCACCGGAATGGAGATAAGCCAGTTCCAGACACAGCTCTCCAATAAGAAAATTACATATTCACAGACACTTATAAATTATAAGATTGAGTTGTTGAATCTTAAGATACTTTCTTTATACGATTTTGAGAAAGACAGGCCCATTGTTCCTGTAAAAGAGATCGGGAATAACGAATAAGGATTAATAATAAACAGTTAATTTTAAACACATCATATATGAAGTACAAAAGCTTATTATCTGCGGCAATTGCTGTTTTACTTACGGCATGTAACAATCAGCCTCAAAGTAACCGGAATGAAATTGAAACGCCCGTATCCGTACAGGAACTTAAAAAAGGCTCTATCAGTAAGTTGATTAATACCACAGGAACGGCGCTGGCTACTTATGGCGTCGAACTTAACTCCGAAATGAGCGGTATATACCAGCTTCAGAATAATCCCAAGACGGGTAAACCCTACAAACTGGGCGATGTTGTCAAAAAAGGACAACTCATCATACGCCTCGAAAATAAAGAATACGAGAACGGGATCGCATTGGACTCGAAAAAACTCAGCCTTGAAATAGCGGAGCAGGAACAAAGCAAACAAAAAGCTTTGTATGAAAAGGGAGGCGTGACCCTGAGCGAAATGCGTAACACGGAAGTGAGGGTGACGAACGCCCGTTATGACCTTGAGAATGCGGATATAAACCTTGAGAAAATGAACATAAAAGCGCCGTTTGACGGCGTTATTGTCTCATTGCCTCATTATACCGTAAACGGCCGTGTGGAACAGGGTAAGCCAATGGTTGGCATCATGGATTACGCACGTATGTATATGGATATAAACCTTCCCGAAAGTACGATTGAGTACATCAAGGCCAACCAGCCTGTATACGTTACCCATTATACGCTGCCTGAAGATACGCTTGGCGGCGTTATCAGCGAACTGTCGCCCGCGATAAGCGCCGAAACGCGGACATTTAAAGGGAAGATACTCATTGATAATAAGGATCTGAAATTGCGTCCGGGCATGTTTGTCAAGGCGGATGTTATAGTCGATAAGGCCGAAAGCGTGATTATTATCCCCAAAGATGTAATCCTTTCGATGAGAAACAGGAAGTATGTTTACGTCGTGGAAAGGAATACCGCGATTGTGCGCAATATACAAACAGGTCTTGAGGATGAGGATAATATCCAGATTACGGAGGGCCTGAATGAAAATGACAACCTCATCATACGCGGATATGAGACGCTACGCGAGAACAGTCGCGTTAAAGTGATGAAATGAACGCAGGACTGGAGATAAATTGCTGTAAAAAATAGCTTTATGTACATTTTAAGTTTGCATGTTAAATGAGAAAAATAATCAGATTTGCGATAAAAAATCCTGTTACCATAAGCATGGTTGTACTGGCGATATTGTTGCTGGGAAAGATTTCGTATGACCGTCTTAGCGTGGATTTATTGCCTGACATGAATTCTCCGCGCCTTTTTGTCGAGATTGAGGCAGGTGAGCGTCCGCCGGAAGAGATAGAGAAAATGTTTGTAGAAAACATGGAGTCCATGGCGATACGCCAGAGCGATGTGACGCAGGTATCGTCGGTTGTCAAGGCTGGGTCTGCACGTATAACGGTAGAATATGTACAGAACAAGGATATGGACGCGGCGTTCCTCGACCTTCAAAAAGCCATGAACCCGTTTTCCCAGAACACGGAAATAGAATCTATTAATATCACGCAACACGACCCCAATACCGACCCGGTAGTGCTTATTGCAATGTCGCACCGCACGATAACGGATATGGCGGAATTGCGTAAAATGGCGGAAAGTTATATACGCAACGAACTGATACGCCTCGGAGGTGTTGCCGAAGTTGCCCTTTCGGGGCAGGAAACGCCTGTCCTGACAATAAAGACCGACCCCTACAAGTTAAGCGCTTTCGGCCTGACGATGGAAGACATTGCTTCCAGGATAGAAGCGAATAATCAAAGTATTTCCGGCGGACGCGTGAGTGAACTCGGATTGCAGTATATCGTCAAAAGTTCGTCGCTGTTTACTTCCGAAGCCGATTTTGAAAACCTCATCGTCAGTTATAAACCGACCGAAACGGCGACTTCGGGCGCCGGCGTTACGTCAGGGACGTCCGCTTCGGCAACCGGAGACAACATGGCGCCTTTATTCCTGCACGAAGTCGCAACCGTAAAATTTGAAAACGCAAGACCCGAAAATATAGTGCGTATAAACGGGGAACGTTGTATCGGATTGTCCGTTTATAAAGAAATGCAATATAATACGGTCAAGGTTGTCGACCTTATCGGCCGTCAACTGACGCTTATCGAACAGGCTTTGCCCGGTTATAAATTTCAGGTTATAAGCAATCAGGGCGTATTTATCAAGCAGGCTATCAATGAAGTGAAGGATAGCGCCATGCTGGGGATGGTGCTTGCCGTACTGGTATTGTTTGTTTTTCTTCGCCGCATAAGTACGACCTTAATCGTCAGCCTGTCGATCCCTGTTTCCGTTGTGGCGACATTTAATCTTATGTATTTTAACGGATTGACGCTTAATGTCATGACGCTGGGCGGGCTGGCGTTAGGAGGAGGTATGCTCGTGGATAATGCCATTGTCGTTATCGAAAGTATATTTCAGAAGCATGAGCGGGGGCTTAAGCGCGAAGATTTGATTGTCACGGGAACCGATGAGGTGGCGGGAGCCGTTATTGCCTCTACGTTGACGACGATAGTCGTATTTCTCCCCATTGTATACCTGCACGGCGTTTCGGGCGAGTTGTTTAAAGACCAGGCTTGGACGGTTGCATTCTCGCTTTTCTCCTCGCTGTTCGTGGCGTTGCTTGTGATTCCGATGTTGTACGACAAATTGTCGGGACGCAAAAAAGTCAGGACGGAAACGAAATCCATACAGTTTAAATGGTACGGCGGCCTTCTCGCTTCGTTGCTCAAACGGCGCTGGCTGGTTATAGGCGTTTCCGTGTTGCTGTTGATCATTACGGTATTGCTAATCCCATACGCCGGAACGGAATTTCTGCCGCGTTCGGAAGGTAAAACGTTCAGCATTTCGGTAAAACTGCCCGAAGGCACCCGTATCGAACGTACCGATGCGGTCGTTGGCAATTTGGAATATTTGCTTCACACGATAAGTGAGGACAGCCTGTGTACCGTGTACAGCCACGTCGGCAAAGGCTCGTCGGAAAACGAGGTGTTTGAAGGGGAACATACGGCGATGATAAAGGTGATCCTGTCGAAATCGTCACCGTTACTGCCCGAAGAAGTCATGTCGCGTTTTGTGGAAGTAACGAATGATATTGACGGGCTTGAGCTGGTGTTCAAGCAGGACGATAATTCGTTGGGGTCGCTTTTCGGAAGCGAAGACGCCCCTCTTGTCGTGGAAATCAAAGGGGAAGACCTGGATGAAATCGCAGCTATTACCGACGATGTCCTGACGAGGCTGGAAGCGGTTAACGGCATCTATAATATAAAATCGTCAATGGCAGACGGAGCGCCGGAACTGCTCGTGTCGATCGACCGTACCGTAGCAGGGATAAACAATATCAGCGTTTCAACGGTTATTCAGCAACTGCGGCAACAGTTACAGGGGCGCGAAGTCGGGAAAATGGATTTTAAAGGCGAGATGCGCGACATCGTAATCAAAGTGCCCGATATCACCGTAAATGAATTGCAGAACCTTGTCATCAAAAACGGGAACCAGGAGTTCCGCCTGCGCGAAATCGCCTCCGTCACAAGTTCTATGGCTCCTAAAGAAATCTTCCGCCGCAATCAAAGCCGCATAAACAAGATACTTGCCGACAAGGAAGTGGACAAGTCGCTCGACAAGGTCGCGCGGCAGATACGCCAGGTTACCGGCGACATTGACCTTCCGGCAAATTATTCGATTGTTGTCACAGGCGAGGAGGAGAAGCGCCAGGAATCAATGAACAGCCTTATGTTTGCGCTGCTGCTGTCCGTAATACTCGTTTATATGGTACTGGCGTCGCAGTTTGAATCGTTGCTGCACCCGTTCACGATACTGTTGACCATACCGCTCGCCCTCATCGGAGCTGTCCTGCTGTTTCTAATTACCGGCATAACGATTAACATCATGGGCGTTATCGGTATCATCATGCTGGCAGGTATAGCGGTCAATAATTCGATTCTTTTAGTCGGGCGTATCAATCAATTGAAAACGGTCATGACGCTTGCGGATGCGATCGTAGAGGCAGGACAGCAACGTATACGTCCTATCATAATGACAAGCCTCACGACGATTCTGGCTTTGTTGCCCATGTCGTTTAATATCGGCGAAGGCGCGGCGTTACGTTCGTCGATGGCTATTGCGGTGATAGGCGGACTTGTCACGTCAACGTTGATGAGTCTGGTTGTTATTCCATGTGTATATTATGTGTTTGAACAAATGAAAAACAGCGTTAAACGAAAAGGATGAATTTTCTGTTAAATAGAAGGATAACAATAAGCATGTTGTTTATATCGCTTACCCTGCTGGGGTATGTGTCGTATAAACAGTTGCCGATGGAGTTGCTGCCCAATGCGGAGCCGCCTGTTTTGTTCGTATCGGTCAATTCGCAGCAGGAAATGGACCCTTTGTACGTGGAATCGGAAGTCATCATTCCTCTTGAAGGAGCCATAAGCGCAATCGGGGGTGTCGACAAGATACAGTCGGAGGTAAGCAACCGCCAGTCGTCGATACGTATTGACTTTAAGGCCAATGTCAATTTTAAGACAACATCCCTGCGGCTGGAGGAAAAAATGAAAGAAGTCTCGTCGTCGCTTCCCGACGGTTTTACCGTGCGCGTGCAGAAAGTCAATGTGGCGATGATGAGCAGCAATTTCATGACCCTGCAGGTGCGTGGTTCGGGCGGCGTCGACCGCGTACGTAATGTCGTCGACGAAGATGTTATCCCGGAACTTGAAAATATCGACGGCGTTGCAGCCGTAACCGTTTACGGCGGACGCGAAAAGGCAATCGAAGTACGGCTCGACAGGGACGCATGCAAAGCGTTGAACCTCACTACTGCGAGGATAAGCAGCCTGTTAAGCGCCAATACCCAGGAAAAAGTGTTCGTAGGCAACGCGAAGGAATCCGACAGCCAGTATTTCGTTCATGTCAACTCTTCCTACACAAAAGTGTCGGAGCTTGAAAATATCGTTGTGGCGCAAGGCCCCATATTACTCAAAGATGTGGCGACCGTATTTTTTGACCTGAAGGAAGAAACGTCATACAGCCGTGTGAACGGCAAAGAAGCCGTATCCGTCTCGCTTGTTAACGATGCGCAGGCTAACCTCATCGACCTGTCGCACCGTACGACGGAGGTCATCAACAGCCTGAACGCGCGTCTGGAACCACTGGACGTTGAGGTTGTCATAGACTCCAATACCGCCGAGACAATGGAAGACAACATCAACCAGATTATCAACCTGGCACTCGTCGGCGGCCTGCTTGCCGTACTGGTGCTTTGGTTTTTCCTTAAAAACATAAGGCTGGTATTCTTCATCGCATTGTCAATGCCGATATCCGTGTATACGGCGTTTAATTTCTTTTATGCAGCGGGAATTACGATAAACAGCCTCACACTCGTCGGAATGGCGTTGGCCGTCGGGATGCTGCTCGACAACAGCATCGTCGTGCTCGAAAACATCTACCGCCTGTCGGCGGCCGGCATGTCGCCCGAACGTTCCGTGGTGCAGGGAACAACAGAAGTCTGGCGTTCCATCGTAGCGGCGACCCTTACGACAATAACCGTATTTATGCCTTTCGTCTTCTCCGACAATTTCTTAGTGAAACTCATCGGAAACAATATCGGGGTATCAATCGTGTCGACGCTCCTTGTATCTATGGCCGTCGCACTGTTATTCATTCCGATGGCCGCCCATGCGATACTGCGAAAGAAAGGCCGCAGCGTGTTTTATGAGAAAGTATCCCTTTCGCAGCGCCCCGTCCAGGTTTATCTCGTTCTGCTGAAAACGTGTATGCGCAATCCGGGTACAGCTATATTCGGTTCCGTCGTTTTGCTTTTCGCGACGCTGATTATCTCCATTTCTACGACCGTACAGCAGAACAGGGAAGTAGATTCCGACCGTTTCAATATTTACGTTACCATGCGTACGGGAAGCACCCTCGAAAATACGGATAAAGTGGTTAAGACGCTTGAAGAACGGCTGAATGAAATACCGGAAAAGAAAGACGTCATAAGCCGTATAAATGAAGAAGAAGCGGTGCTGACGCTTGTTTTGCAGGAAAATTACCAGGAAATAGGGAAACGCAAGATTTCCGAAATAAAAGCTGACGTGCAGTCGAAAATGCCGAATATGGAAGGCGCTGAAATATCCGTCTCGGATGCTACGGGCGGACAGAACCGGGGCGGTGACATGGGGGGTATGATTGCGTTCATGAGTTTGCTGGGTATAGGCGATAACCAGGAACGGGTTATCATAAAAGGCTCCGATTATGATATGATGCAACTTGTCGCCGAAGATGTGCGCTATTACCTTGACGAACAGGATTTCATTCGCAACTCGTGGGTCTCGTATACGCGCCGCCAGCCGGAAGTACGCCTTAATTTCGACCAGATACTGCTTACTTCCTACGAAATAACACGCGCCAACATAACGTCCGGGCTGGCTGACCTTAATACCGAATTTTCGTCAGGCACGACGTTCAAAGTAGGGGATGAATCGTACGATATCATTATCCGCGAGAAAACGCTGGAAGAAGAGGAGGAAGAGGCAAGGAAACAAAAAACGATAGATGACCTCGAAGCCGTACAAATCATGAACGCGAACGGCGGTTTGCATGACCTGAAAGATATCGCGACGGTGAATAAAGCCTTCGGACGCTCGCGTATAACGCGCGTCAACCAGGACAAACAGCTCGAAGTGCGGTATAATTTTATCCGTAGCGTCGAACAGTCCAAATCCCTGCTCGAAGGTTATCGTACCGATATCGACCAGCTTATCGCCAACTATAACCTTCCCGCGGGCATTGCCATAGAAGTGATACACGAGGAAGACCTGTTCGCCGATTTCAAATTCCTTATCCTTGCCGCCTTTATCCTGATATTTATGATATTGGCCTGCGTCTTTGAATCCGTCTCCACCCCGTTTGTCATGCTGTTCTCAATACCATTGGCCGCAATCGGTTCGTTACTGGCCTTGATCATGACCGGAAACAGTTTGCTTAGCGCCAATACGCTGGTAGGATTCCTCATTTTGCTGGGTGTTGTGGTGAACAATGGGATCATACTGATTGACTATGCCAATATATTGCGCAAACGCGGATTCCGTCGCGAACGTGCGCTCGTTATGGCCGGGCTGTCCCGCGTACGCCCTATCCTCATAACAAGCATAACGACCATCATCGCCATGTTCCCAATGGCAATGGGCGATTCGGAATACGCCGGCGCGATAGGCGCTCCTTTTGCCATAACGGTTATCGGCGGCCTGGCCTTCTCGTCGTTACTGACACTGGTGATCATCCCGACCGTTTGCATGGGGCTGGAGAACGCAGTGCAGTGGTACCGCACCCTGTCGCGCAAAATAAAATTCCTGCATCTGCTGCTTGTCATCATCGGAATCACCTGCATATATCTTTATGCCGACGGACTGTTATGGCAATCATTATATCTTGTGGCGCTCCTTATCCTTGTTCCCGGAACCACATATTTCATGCAGACAAGTCTCCGGCGGGCAAAAGCAAACGTCGTTGCGCCCGACAAAGAGATACGCATTGTCATACGTAACCTTGTGAAAATATACGACCGCGCCGGACGCTTCTCGCGCCAGTGGAATAGCGGCCTGGAACTGCGGAAGCGTTTTGGCCTCAGCAACGAATACCATTCGCTGAAAGATTTCACGAACATGAGCTGGCAGTTTGCGCTCTGGGGCTTCGGCTTGTATTTTACGTATTTTTACCTGGAAAATAAACTGTGGAGCTTCGTCCTGTCATTTGCCATTTATGCCGAAACGCTATACCTGTGGCGTAAAATCAGAACGTACCTGTTTTACCGTTTTGCCGGAAGCAAAGCCGTTAAATATATTAACCGCATCATATTCTGGAGCATCCCACCCCTCATTTTATACGGGATGTATAAAAAGCTCGATAACCCGGCCATGACTGCCATAATCGGTATTTTTTGGGGATTGGGAATCGCCATATACGTCACGTCGCAGTATTTGTATGACAAAGAAATTAATATCGAACGCGTGAAAGGCCGTTTTGCCGGCTTGCGCCGTTCGCTGTTCCGCCTTGTAAAGAGCATCCCGCTTATCGGAAAACGCCGCCGCCCGTTCAAAGCCTTGCGGGGCGTATCGTTTGAAATAAAAACCGGAATGTTCGGATTGCTCGGCCCTAACGGAGCCGGTAAATCGACGTTCATGCGCATCATCACCGGCATACTGGAACAAAGTTACGGCAGTATCTGGATAAACGGCCTTGACACGCGCGTCTATCGCGAAGAACTGCAAAGCCTTATCGGATTCCTCCCCCAGGAATTTGGCACGTACGAAAATATGACATCGTCCGAGTTTTTAGACTACCAGGCGATAATGAAAGGCCTGGTCGACGAAAGGATGCGGAGAGAACGGATAGAATATGTCCTCAAAGCAGTGCACATGTACGAACGCAAAAATGATAAAATCGGATCATTTTCAGGCGGGATGAAGCAACGTATCGGCATAGCGCTGATATTGCTGCACCTGCCGCGAATCCTTGTTGTCGACGAACCTACGGCAGGCCTTGACCCGCGCGAACGGATACGCTTCCGTAACTTGCTCGTCGAACTGAGCAAAGACCGCGTAGTGATATTCTCAACCCATATTATTGAAGACATCTCAAGTTCATGCAACCAGGTCGTGGTCATAAACAAAGGCGAGCTCAAATATTTCGGCGAACCGGAAAACATGGTAGATATGGCCGTAGGTAAAATCTGGCA
The DNA here is from genome assembly GCA_031269635.1 of Tannerella sp. Lineage (GTDB taxonomy): Bacteria > Bacteroidota > Bacteroidia > Bacteroidales > Tannerellaceae > Tannerella. The sequence goes on from JAISYY010000034.1 coordinate 15,592, forward strand.
GTTCCATATCGACAAGGATTCGTTTGACGGGAAACTTGATAAATCATTAATTGTACACAACATCCAGGACGGCGACATGATACAGGTACGTTACCTGTCGGTCGAACAACCCTGTCCCGGCGCCGTACAGGTAGAAGCAAACCTTGAAGATGCTTACTTATGTCTATTGAAAAATATGTAAGATATGAATTTAAAAAATTTTATAACGATCGTCATAAAAGTCGTCCGGTACAATCTGAAAATCATATTTGCCGGTAAGTTTTTCTGGTTCCTCATGGCCGCATTTGCTTTTTTTGCATTTTTCATGTTCCAGCAGGCATGGAACAGGAGTGAAATCAACGAAGGTACCATATACAGCCTGCTGCTGTTCCCCTGCCTGCTGCTCATCTTCTACCCGGTCGTATTCGGCATACAAAACGACGAAGACAACCGCATCCTCGAAATCATCTTCGGCATACCCAACTACCGCTACAAAGTATGGGGCGTCCGCATGCTCATGATATACGTCGCCAACTATTTCATCCTCGTCATCTTCGCCTACGTCGCCCGCCTGCTGCTGTATCCGGTCAACATATTCGAAATGGCCGCCCAGCTGATATTCCCCATGCTCTTTTTCGGGAACCTCGCCTTCATGTTCTCCACAATCACCAAAAGCGGCAACGGCACAGCCGTAATCATGATCATCCTCGGCCTGGTATTCTTCATTTTCATGAACGCCGTCAACACGATCGCCAATTCCTTCTGGAACGTATTCCTGAATCCCTTCACCATCCCCCGCGACATCCACCCCA
>JAISYY010000052.1 GCA_031269635.1 Tannerella sp.
TCGGGAAACGGTAGTTTTTGGCGCTGACATTATGCTTGTCAACATTGGGCGATTCCCGGAGCGTCCGGACCAGGATGCGCCATCTTGCCAAATCAAGCCAGCGCGTCTGTTCGTAGGTCAGTTCAAACTTGCGTTCCCACCGGATAGCGTCTTTGAATTTTTCGTACTCACCGGCGCCGTCGAACGACGGATGCAGTGGCGAATGATAGGGCGAGGCGAGATGGATGTTCTCAGCCGTGATGTCGTAAGCGGCTGGGTCGGGCGTGTTGATGAAAGCACGTCGGCGCACGGTGTTGAGGTCGTCGTAAGCTGTTGCGTTCGGTGCATGGTCGCGCTCATTGATCGCTTCTGCACGGAGCAGGTAGACTTCTGCCAGGCGTATGGCCGTACGGTCGATATTACGGTAACTTGCCGAGCCGTTGGGGTCGATCGGGTTGATGTATTTGAGATAGCGCGGGACGTCGAACTGAAACCAGACCTGGTTCACATCATCGTAGATTGAATCGGCGTATGTGATGCCCTTGCGCTGGTCAAGCGGGTCGTATTCGTCGCTATATTGCTTGTCGGCTACGACGACATGAGGCAGTTTGACGTTGGTAAATCCGCTTGAAAAGGCGCAGTGTGACAGGTGGTTGTCGCCGCTTCCGTCTGTTCCCTGAAAGAGCGCGTGCTGTCCGGCAAAGATATTCTCCTTGCCGTTGCGGTTTTCCAGCGACCAGTTTTGCGAATAGGCCTCTTCGAGCTGATAATCGTTGCTGTTGATGACCTCTGTCGATGCGACGACCGACTTGTTATATAATTCCTTGCGTTGCGTTTCATTTAACGTGGGCGATATTTGCCCCCAGACAAGATATATTTTCGCCAGTAGTGATTTGGCGGCGCCCCAGGTAGCCCGTCCGCGGTCGGAGCCGGAGTATGCTGCCGTGTGCGGCAGTTTTGCGGCGGCATCTATGAGGTCGGCTTCGATTTGCCCGAATATCTCGTCAATCTCATCCCGTTTGATCGTCCCGCCTTCGTCATTCTCGCCCTTGTGAAGCACTAACGGCACTTCGCCATAGAGTTGGACGAGATACTGGTAGTAGTAGGCACGCAGGAATTTAGCCTCGCCGGTGATGCGGTCGCGTAGCGACGGCGTTACGGTTGTGTTTTTTTCGAGGTTGTCTATCAGGAGATTTGCGTCGGTAATTGCCGAGTAAAAATATCCCCAGACATTTACAATATAACTGTTTGAGGGCGTCCAGTTCTGATTGTTGAGGAAAGCTGCCGCGCCGTTGATGTTCTCGCCGGTCGTAGTCAGGTCGGACGTCAGGTCAATCAGGTATGCGTAAGAGGTGCTGTAGCGGTTGATGTAATACACTCCGTTGACAGCAGCGATTGCATCCGCATCCGTTTGCGGAAAGGTGGAAGCCGTTAGCTGGTCTAACGGATCAACGTTCAGGCTGTCGCTGCACGAAAGCAATCCGGATACGACAGTCGCAAGTATAAGTAATTGTATTCTTTTCATAACTTGATATTATTAAAATGATTGTTAATAGGATATTTTAATTCCGAAAGTAAAATTTCTTGATGTAGGATATACTCCCGAATCCGTTCCGCTTGCCACTTCGGGGTCGTAGCCTGAGTAGCCGGTCAGTGTCAGGAGGTTTTGCGCCGTAGCCGAGAGCGCAAACCGAGTTGACGGCGCAGCGCTGAGCCTTACGGGCAGGATATAATTGAGCGAGAGCGTGCGCAATTTCAGGAACGAGGCGTCTTCGACATAACGGCTGTCCAGGTCGGTAACGGCGCTGACGACGGCTTTGGGGATGGTGTTTGAAGGGTTCGTCTCCGTCCATCTACCGAGCAGGGTCGCCGATGCGTTGTAACTCGGGTCGGGGCGTTCGAGGCGCTGTCGCAGGGAGTTGAGTATTTTATTGCCGTGATTGCCATGGAAGGCGGCGAAGAGGCTTACGGCCCTGTATCGCACGGTAGTTGAGAAACCGTAGATAAAATCGGGCTGTGACGAGCCTAACACTACGCGGTCATTGTCCAAGTCAATAACATTGTCGCCGTTCTGGTCTATGTATGTCACGTCGCCGGGCAGCACCGTGCCGTCGCTGTTGCGCTGCGGAATAGGGATGCCGGATTCGCCGGCGGTTATTACGCCATCGCCGTTCCGGTCGTCGGTTTTTTGTGCTATTCCGCCGAATTTAAGCCCGTAAAACGAGCCGTATTCTTCGCCTTCCTGCAAAATCGTGTTGCCGGAAATGACATATCCGTTTTCGAGCGCGACGTTGGTTACGGTGTTGATATTTTTTGCGATATTGGCTGATAAATTCCATGTCAGCGCTTTGGTATCAACGAGCAAACCGGTCGCTTCAAATTCAATGCCTTTGTTCGTGAGGCTGCCAACGTTTTTGAGTTGCGTGTAGTAGCCCGACGTGATTTCAACGGGAATATTAAGCAGCAGGTCGGATGTTTTCTTGTAATAAATATCGGCTACTATATTGAACCGCTTGTGAAGGCCGAGGTCAATACCTGCATTGTACGATGAAGTCGTCTCCCATTTCAGGTCCGGGTTTTCGCGGTTGCCTTTCACATAGCCGATTACGATATTGTTGCTGAACGAGTATTTCAATGTGTTGTATGTGTTCAGGAACCGGTAGTCGCCTATTTCCTGGTTGCCGACCGTACCGGCGCTCACCCTGAATTTCAGCCCGTCAATGGCTTTTACATCTTCCAGGAAAGATTCTTTTTCGACGTTCCACGATAATCCCACTGACGGGAAGTATCCCCATTTGTGCCCTTCCGCGAAGCGCGACGAACCGTCGGCCCTCAATGTCGCCGTCAGGTTATATTTATTGTTGAAAGTATAATTCAGGCGGCCGAGTAACGAGTTGAGGATTGATTTGCTTGCCGATGTAGTGGGGGCGATCAGTCCTTCGCTTGCCTGCAGGTTATGATAGGAAAGCGTTTCGTTCGAAAAATTGCTCGAAGCCACAAGCGTACGTTCCGAATCGGTCGTCTGGGTTGTATATCCGGCAAGAAGGTTGACGTAATGCACCTTGTTGAATAGCTTATTGTAATTAAGCGTGTATTCGTACTGCCAGGAATCGGTACGCCTGTTTCCGACCGACCCGTAGCCTTTGGCAAGAAATCCTGCTGCCGACGACGACGGGCCGAAAAAATTCTGTGTAGCGTTTACCAGATTGAGTCCTGCGCTTACTTTCGCTTTCAGTGACGGCAGAATATCCCAGTCGGCGAAAAACGTTCCCGTAACGGAATTGTTTATATTCTGCGAGACGGTGTTGACAAGATCGGAAATAGCGTTAACCGTGCGGTTCCCGTAACGCAGGTCGCCCCATTCATGGACGTTGTTGTAGTTGAACGTCCCGTCGGCATTGTATATAGGTACGGTCTGCGGTATAAGTATCACATAACCGAGGGAGTTGGCCGCCGATCCGGTCTCCAGTCCCCCATAGTCGGCCAGGCCGTTCTGGATGAGCTTGCCGGCATTGGCTACAAGCCCTACGGTGAAATTGCGGAACAGGTTGCGCTCGAAATTGAAACGTCCCGCATAGCGTTTGAAGTTTGTATTCAGGATGATGCCGTCCTGGTCGGTAAAGTTGCCCGAAATAAAGTACCGGGTTTTTTCATCGCCGCCGCTAACGGTCAGTTGGTGGTTCTGGGTCGGGGCCGTGCGCAGGGCGGTGCTTTGCCAGTCGGTACCCTTGCCCAGTGCGTTGAGCTGCTCCTGCGTCCATCCGAAATATTCCCCCTTATCGCTGTCGGTTACGGGGTAGATTTCCTGATTCAGTTTCGCCCATTCTTTGGCGTCGAGCAGGTCTATTTTTTTTGATGCCTGCTGCCATCCTGCGGTATATTGGTACTCGATGTTGTTGCGTCCCTTTTTGCCGCTTTTTGTTGTGATAATAATAACGCCGTTGGAGCCGCGGGAGCCGTATATGGCGGTTGCCGACACGTCCTTCAGTATGTCGATCGACTCAATATCGCCCGGATTGATGGACGCCAGCGGGTTCAGGCGCGGACTGATGCGGCTTATACCGGTTGAAGTGGACGAGGAAGCCGCGTCGTCGTAAATAATAACACCGTCGATGACGTACAGCGGTTCGTTACCACCCGTCACCGAGTTCCCGCCGCGGATCCGGATATTGTAGGCCGCTCCCGGCTGACCGGAACTTTGAGTCACATTCAATCCCGGAATTGCTCCTCCGAGAATGGTTTCAAATGATGTGGATAATTGAGCCAGTGCGTCTTTCGGGACGGAAACAATAGAGCCGGTCAGTTCCTTGCGCTTCTGCGTGCCGTAGCCTACCACTACTACTTCGCTGAGAGCGCTTGCGTTCTCCTGCAGCGCGATTACAACAGGCTGTGACGATTCATAAACGTCAATCTCTTCTGTCAGATAACCGAGGTAAGAAACTTCGATACTTGCCGGCAACTTCCTGACGGCAAGAGTGAATGAGCCGTTAGCGTCAGTCACCGTTCCCTTGTTTTCGGCTTTAATTTGAACCGTTGCGCCCGGCAGGTCTTCTCCCGTGACGGCATCAACTACTTTTCCCTCTATTTTTATGCTTCCGGTTTGAGCCGAAAGAAAAAAGTTGGAAAAGAACATCAGTAATACAAAGATTTTTTCTACTTTTGTCATGATTTTTATTGTTTGATTTAAATCGAGCGTCCTCTTATCCCATTTGTCGAGCGGTGTAGAGGATGCTTTTTTTATTGATATTAATTAATAATCCCGTTTATTTATTTGCCAGTAACTTGGTTTCCAGTGCGGATACCTGTTTATGCTGCCGGGCCAGCGTTTTATCGTCCAGCCGGAGAAAACCGTACGCATGCAGATACTGCTGCCCTTCCGAAAGCGCCCATTCCAGGAATTGAAGTGTTGCCGCGCTTACCTTTTCCGGCAACACGAATGTCAATTCTTCCACCGATATCAAATCAATGTCTTTATTTTCCAGCAGTCGGATGGTTTCATCCAGGTTCTGCGAATTGAGGATTTCGGCATATTCTTTCTTTACGTCTAAGGGAAGCAGCGTGATACCGTCGTTCAGTTGCCGTGATTCGACATTGAAAATATAATTCAGGTTATTGAAACTGATGCCTTTGGCATCTTTCCTGACGGCGCTGTTCAGGTAAATGTCGTCGCCTGCAATCTTTTTGCCTTTCAGACTGTTTGCTTCATATCCGAAATGTCCGGCAAACGAATGGGAGATCGAACGGGCGCTGTTGCCCGAATAAACCGTAACGTCCGGGTACTTTTCCTTTTTACCGGGTTCGTACTCTTCGTCAAGGAGGTCTTTTTCAAAAAACAGTTCCTTGAGCCGCTTTCCGTTCAGTTTTTTCTTTTTCAGTTCGTCCGGCAGCGCGTTGTCATTTCCTGCAATCGGCAAAATGGCATACCTCCCGAAAGAAACGACTGTCACCGGTGTCTGCAAGGTGTCGCCGTCCTGTTTCCGGAACGGCACAACCTCGACCGAATGTCCCCTGACGTCTTTCCCTGCTTCAATAGACAGCGATGTACCGGGATGTTCCCTTGAATACTCGGAAATCCATTTTTCCAGCAGGGCGTCTACAAACTTGAGGCCTTTAATGGAAATGACTTCCTGCTCCGGATCATTGCCGGCTGCGCCAGCTGTCTGTGCATTTACGAAACTACTGATAGCTATCAGCAGAATCAAACCTGATTTTTTTACTTTACTGTTCATACTTCATACTTAATTTAAAATTTTTATTATTTCTCAAAATCAAAAAAGGCTGTCCTTTTTTTCCGGACAGCCTTTTGTACATTTATTATTATTACCTGTTTTTTTTATGTACGGGATTCTTTCGCTGTCCTTAGGCAGTTACACATTATCATATTGCACATATAAAAACTATATAAATTCATATTGACTATATTAATTAATTTCGCTGCAAAGATAGGGCGGCTCGGAGATTGCCGCAATACCACATTTATGGTATTTTTCAAAACTCCGGTTTCATGCCGAGATTATACATGGCAAAGGCATAGACGTCGGTATATTCCTCAATGATTTTACTGATGGGTTTTCCGGCGCCGTGTCCGGCTTTGGTTTCTATGCGTATCAATTTGGGGGCGTCGCCCGTACCGGCGGCCTGGAGGGTGGCGGCATACTTGAAGGAATGGGCGGGAACGACGCGGTCGTCATGGTCGGCCGTGGTGACAAGTATGGCGGGATAGGGCGTCCCGTCGTTTCTTACCGTATGGAGCGGCGAATAGCCGTAGAGGTACTCGAACATTTCCCGGCTGTCCTCGCTTGTCCCGTAATCGCTCGCCCAGTTCCAGCCGATGGTGAACTTGTGATAGCGCAGCATGTCCATGACGCCGACGGCAGGCAGGGCGACGCCGAACAGTTCGGGGCGCTGGTTGACGACAGCCCCGACCAGGAGGCCGCCGTTTGAACCGCCGGCGATGCAGATCTTTTTGTTCGTCGTATAATTTTCCCGGATAAGATATTCGGCGGCAGCGATGAAATCGTCGAATACGTTTTGTTTCTGCATCTTTGTTCCGGCGATATGCCATTCTTCTCCATATTCGCCACCGCCCCGCAGGTTGGCCTGGGCATAGATGCCGCCGTTTTCGAGGAACGGTATCCGCCAGGTCGAAAACGAAGGGAACAGGCTGATGTTAAAACCCCCGTATCCGTACAAATAAACGGGGTTCTTCCCGTCGCGCTGCAATCCTTTCCGGTACGTAAGAAACATCGGTATCCGCGTCCCGTCCCTGCCCGGGTAGAACACCTGTTCCGTTACAAAATCGTCGGCATTGAACTTCACATCAGGGGCCAGGTATTTTTCCGGTTTGTTGTTTTCCAGGTCGTATTTATAAATCGTATTCGGGAATGTAAAAGATGTAAAAAGATAAAACGCTTCCTTGTCATCCTTGTCTCCGCTGAAACTTACCGAACCGAACGTGGGAAGTTCCGTTTCATATTCCCGGCGGCCGTCAAGCGAATGGACATAGGCATGATCCGAAGCGTCTTTCGTATAAGTCAGTACGATTTTCCCGCCAATAAACGATACGCTGTTGAGGACATTTTCCGATTCGGGTACGACATCCGTCCAGTGCTTCAATTCCGGTTTGTCTGCGGTCGTCTTCATCAGCCGGTATTTGGGCGCTCCGTAATTGGTATAAAAATAAATGTCATTGCCTATCACTTCTGCCGGGCTGTATTCATAATCGAAATCCGCCGTAAGCCGGACGAACGAAGCGTCCGGACGGCGCAGGTCTTTCATGAAAAGATCGTTCCCGCGGCCTTCGCCCGATTCAAAAACGAACAGCAGGGTCTCATCATCATTAACCCATGCCGTGTAGAAACGTTTCGGGTACGCCCTGTTCTCGTAAACGAGGACGTCTTCCTCCCTGCCCGTACCCAGCTTATGGTAATAAATCTTATGATTTTCATTTATACCGGAAAACGCTTTACCTTCTTCCGGCGCATCGTAGGCGCTGTAGTAGAAGCCGTCCTTCCGCCATTGGGCGTCGGTAAATTTAGCCCATTGTATATGATCGGAGGTTAACTGTTTCGTCGACAGATCCATCACGTAAATCTCGCGCCAGTCGCTCCCGCTACGCGAAATGGTATAAGCCATGTATTTGCCGTCGTTTGAATAGGATATGCCCGAAAGGGCGACCGTGCCGTCGTCCGACAGTTTGTTCGGGTCGAGCAAAACGGAGGCTTCGCCGTCGAGCGTTTCTTTTACATAGAGGACGCTCTGGTTTTGCAGGCCGTCGTTCCTGTAATAATAGTATTTGCCGTGCTTTTTGAACGGCATACCGATTTTCTCGTAATCGGTAAGTTCGGTTAAGCGTTGTTTCAGCCGGTCACGGAAAGGAATCTTGCCGAGATAGGCGTCGGTGACGCTGTTTTCCGCCGCGACCCAGCTTGCTACGGCCGCTGTCGTGTCATCTTCCATCCAGCGGTACGGATCGGAAACGGCCGTACCGAAATAATCATCCGTCACATCCTGCTTTCCGGCAACAGGATACTGTAATTTCCCGCTCTCCGGGTTACATCCGCAAAGAGCGGATATCAAACCTGTATATACCATAAAAAATACTGTTCGTTTCATTTGTATATCAATTATTATTTTTTTATTAAAACAATTATGCGCATGGAAAGATCGAAAAACACCATCCTGGAATTGACGTTTTGGCCGATATGCCTTTCTGCAAGGGACAATTCATCCATCAGGTCCATGACATTGCGTTCGTTCACATAAGGCGAAAAGTTCCGCGAAAAATCCGCCTCCTCCCTGTTCATACAGTTCAGGGAGGGTTCGTTCAGGCATTTCACGAAATTCTCACGTATCTGGCGCTGGCAAAACGCCAGGAATTTTTTTTGCCGCTCGCGCCCCAGGGACGCCATTTCTTCGGAAAACGACTTCATGGCCGCCACATTCCGCGTCCACCCGTTTCGCATGACCGTCTTAAACTGCTCAAGGAAATAAGCATTATCGTTTTCTACCGTGAGCAAATCCGTCGCTTTGAAATAATTTCCCCCCGACAGATGCGCGACGTACGCGGCATCTTCTTCCGATAAATTCCAGATCCCGGTCAATGCCTTTGCTAACGTATCCGTCTCAACCGGACGTACCTGAACAAGCTGTGAACGTGATACGATTGTACCCAGCACCGCATCGGGACTGTCCGTGATCATCAAGATAGCCGTATTTGCAGGCGGTTCTTCGATAATCTTAAGGAGCTTGTTGGCACAGGCGATATGCATCCGCTCCGGCATCCATACGAACAGGATACGGTAATCCGCCTCATAAATCCGCAGATTCATCTTGTGGATGATCCGGTCGCTCTCAGCCGCATAAATAACAGCTTGCTTGTTTTCCGCCCCCATTTGGGACAACCATGTATCTATATTGAAATACGTACGGTGCGCTATTTGGGTTTTCAAAAATTCGCGCCATTCGGGAAGATAATCGTCGCACACTTCTTTCTTTGTACTCTTGTTGGAAACGATCGGGAAAACAAAATGCAAGTCAGGATGTGCCAGTTCGTTATATTTCACGCACGAAGGGCATTTGCCGCACGAATCCGTTTCGCCGCGACCGGTACAGTTCAAGTAACGCGCATAAGCAAACGCCAGTTGAAAACCGCCATTCCCGTCTGCGCCACAAAACAGCCGGGCATGGGGCACAACGCCTCTGCGTGCCGTTTCCGTCAACTGTTTCTTCAATTCTTCCTGTCCTGTTACGTCTTCAAAAAACATCCGTCAAACTGTATTACTGCTGTTATGCGATTTTAATTTGCCGAACAAAGATAGCGGATTTATTTCGGATTGCAAAACCGTGTGCGGAGAAACTGTTTTTTTTTCCTCATTCGCTTTCCTTCGACGGAACTCCATCGTATTGTTGCCGCTGACGGTCCATCCCACGGCGATTGCCGTGCTGTTGTTATGGTCTATCCACCGGGCGTTATGGTCTATCCACCGGGCGCAATGGTCTATCCACTGAGCGTTATGGTCTATCCACTGAGCGTTATGGTCTATCCACTGAGCGAAATGGTCTATCCACTGAGCGAAATGGTCTATCCACTGAGCGTTATGGTCTATCCACTGAGCGCAATGGTCTATCCACTGAGTGCAATGGTCTGTCCACTGAGCGCAATGGTCTGTCCACTGAGCGTTATGGTCTGTCCACTGAGCGTTATGGTCTATCCACTGAGCGCAATGGTCTATCCACTGAGCGAAATGGTCTATCCACTGAGCGCAATGGTCTGTCCACTGAGCGCAATGGTCTATCCACTGAGCGAAATGGTCTGTCCACTGAGCGTTATGGTCTGTCGGACGAAAAGCGTACGGCAATACCGGCGCTGTTTGCACCCGGATAGTACACGGGCGAAATGCTTTTTCCATAGCGGCAGGAAGTCGCCCGTATTTTACATGACTTTCCGCAAAACCCTGTCCTGTCAGCATCAACTCATCGACGCCGACGAATTTCATATCGTCCGTTTTTTGAGAAAAGGCAACGGTAGAAAAGGCAAACCATACTGCCGGTAAAACGACTGCAATCCGGCCGCCCGACAGCCGGAATATCGGCAATTTGATACGGTTTATCTTCGCCGGCGCCGGAAAATAGTTCAGGAGATAAAGCAATGCTGCTTTAATTTTTCGTATTTGATTGACTGTTTTTCATTTTATTGATTTTTCTGCAAAATGAATTGTTCCTGTTCAAAATAAAAAATATTTGTCTGCAAATCCATCCAAATGCTACATTTGGGATTATTATTTCCTGAATTCAACGATGACGGGATAATTTGTGAGCGATAATGCTATTGACTTTGATTTCGTCTCCCTGACAGGTGAAATTCCCGCCGTTATGTCGTATATTTTTGCCGATTTATATTTTTCTCC
>JAISYY010000072.1 GCA_031269635.1 Tannerella sp.
TTTTACCGCGTTTTTAAGAGAAAAAAAATGAAATTTGACGAATTAAAATTTGAAGATTCGGTATTAGACGGTCTTTACGCTATGAATTTTCAAGAAATGACGCCCGTACAGGAGAAGTCAATCCCCCCCATACTGGATGGTAAAGATGTGATCGCATGCGCCCAGACCGGAACGGGAAAAACGGCGGCGTATGTGTTGCCGGTCATCAACGAACTTAGTAAAGGGATATATCCTGAAGACGCTATAAATGCCGTGATCATGGCCCCGACGCGCGAACTTGCACAGCAAATAGACCAGCAAGTGGAAGGGTTTTCGTATTATTTGCCTGTTTCGGTCGTTGCCGTGTACGGAGGCACCGACGGAATCGCGTACGCACAGCAGGAAAGAGGCATGCAAATGGGCGCCGATATTGTAGTCGCAACGCCCGGACGCTTGATTGCACATATTAACATGGGCAGCGTTGACCTGTCGCGGGTCTCTTTCTTCATTCTCGACGAGGCCGACCGAATGCTCGACATGGGTTTCTATGACGACATCTTACTAATATACAAGAAACTGCCCAAAAACTGCCAGATCATTATGTTTTCCGCCACAATGCCTCCCAAAATCCGTACGCTTGCCGGAAATATAATGAAAAATCCGCAGGAGATTGAAATAGCTATTTCAAAACCGCCCGAAAGCATCATGCAAACGGCTTATATCTGCTATGAGGCCCAGAAAATACGTATCCTGGAAAAACATTTCCTGAAAAGCAAAGCTAAACGTGTAATCATATTTTCTTCATCAAAACAGAAAGTCAAAGACCTGGCGGTTACATTGAAACGCATGAATATTAATGTGGCGGCCATGCACTCGGACCTGGAGCAGAGTAACCGCGAACAGGTGATGAAAGACTTCCGGAACGGACATATTGATATCCTGGTGGCAACCGATGTGGTTTCGCGCGGTATAGATATTAACGACATAAGCGTCATTATTAACTACGACATTCCGAAAGACCCGGATGATTATGTGCACCGCATAGGACGGACGGCACGCGGCACGGACGGACATGGACTGGCTATCACACTGGTTTCCGAAAAGGAACAGGCCGAATTTAAAACGATAGAAACATTTCTCGGAAAAGAAATATATAAAATCCCGATTGACCCGTCCCTTGGGGAAACGCCGGAATACAAACCGGAAAAATACAGGCACAACAATAAACGCCATGGCAGAGGCGGTTTAAAAAATAACCCGTCCGGTCAAATCAAAAAGAGAAGAAGCAACCATACCCGGCATAAGTAAAACAGACAGACAAAAACAACCCCCAACTGACATGATTTGTTTTCCAAATGCAAAAATTAATTTAGGACTTCATATTACAGAAAAGCGTCCGGACGGATTTCATAATATTGAAACCATATTCTACCCTGTTCCACTGACGGATGCGCTTGAAGCCGTCAAGGCCGGTGAAAATTCATTCAGGCAAACCGGATTAAAACTTAATTCGGCGGCCGAAGATAACCTCGTCATGAAGGCTTACGGTTTAATCTCCAAAAAACATACTGTCCCTCCTCTGGAAATATACCTGAAAAAAGTGATTCCGCCGGAGGCCGGGTTAGGGGGCGGAAGCGCCGACGCCGCTTTTGCGCTGAAACTGATTAACGATTTATGCGGTCTCGGTATGCCGGATAAAAAACTTGAAAAAATGGCGGCGGCATTAGGCGCCGACTGTCCGTTTTTTATCCGGAATACACCGGTCATAGCCATCGGTACGGGGAATATTTTCAGGCCGGTCGACATATCTTTAAAAAATTACGTGATTTATATCGTAAAACCTCCCGTCACGGTTTCCACAAAGGAAGCATACCGGATGATTACGCCGCGAAAACCGGCGTTCGCCCTTGATAAATTATCATCATTACCCGTCTCCAAATGGAAAAACGTCCTGGTAAATGACTTTGAAGACAGCGTATTTGAAAAATATCCTATAATCGAGGAAATAAAAGGTAGCCTGTACGCGCTTGGAGCCGAATATGCTTCCATGTCCGGCTCTGGTTCGGCGGTCTTCGGATTGTTTAAAAAGACGGTTTCTGTTGATTTTCCCAACTGTTTTGTATGGAAAGGAACGCTTTCGTAAATACGTACAGACTTGACGCATGGCTGCCCACGACAAAAAAAGAAGTTGAATTGCGCGGCTGGGACGGCCTGGATGTAATCCTGTTCAGCGGCGACGCATACGTTGACCACCCGTCGTTCGGCGCAGCCGTTATCGGGAGGGTGCTCGAAGCCCGTGGGTTAAGGGTGGCCATTGTGCCGCAACCTGACTGGAGAGGCGACTATCGCGATTTTACGAAATTAGGCGTCCCGCGGATGTTTTTCGCCATCTCGCCCGGCGCTATGGATTCAATGGTCAATCATTATACCGCAAACAAACGCCTCCGTAGCGACGACGCTTACACGCCGGACAGCCGTCCCGGCATGAGACCGGACTATCCCAGCATTGTATATTCAAAAATATTAAAAAAACTGTACCCTGACGTCCCTGTCGTATTAGGTGGTATTGAGGCGTCACTACGACGCTTGGCGCATTACGACTACTGGCAGGACAAACTGCTGCCCGGCATCCTGGCCGACAGCCCGGCTGACCTCCTGGTTTACGGCATGGGAGAAAAACCGGTAACGGAACTTGTCCGGCTTCTGGATAAGGGGGCGCCGTTCCAAAATCTTAGAAACATTCCCCAGACAGTGTATATCTCCGAAAACGTTACGGAGGAGCCGGATGACATCGTACTGTTTTCCTACGAAGAATGTCTCAAAGACAAATTGAAACAGGCAAAAAATTTCAAGATTATAGAAGAAGAATCAAACAAATGCCGGTCTTCGAGGATTCTCCAGCGTACCGGTAACAGGATAATCGCCGTCAATCCGCCGTACGCTCCGGTTACGGTAAAAGAGCTTGACGCATGGTACGATTTGCCGTACACCCGCCTGCCGCACCCGAAATACCGCAACAAGGTTATCCCGGCTTTCGAGATGATAAGATTTTCGGTGAACATTCATCGCGGCTGTTTCGGCGGATGTGCTTTTTGCACAATTTCGGCTCACCAGGGGAAACAAATCGTGTCGCGCAGCAGCGAATCAATTTTGAAGGAGGTTGAGAAAATAACGCAAATGCCCGGTTTCAAAGGGTATATAAGCGACCTGGGCGGGCCGTCCGCGAACATGTACCGGATGAATGGCAGAGATGAACGCCTTTGCCGGGATTGTAAAAAACCGTCTTGCCTGTATCCATACGTCTGTAAAAACATGGTAACGGACCATACTCCTCTTTTGGAACTGTACCGTAAATCGGCGGAAATTCCGGGCATAAAGAAAATTTTCGTCGGAAGCGGCATCCGTTACGATTTACTGCTGCACAAAAGCGGGAGTGAAACGTTCGACAATGCATCCCGCCAATACATCGAAACGCTGATAACGAATCATGTTTCCGGCAGGTTAAAAGTTGCGCCGGAGCACACGGAAAAGAATGTGCTGCAAGTCATGCGCAAACCGCCAATCGAATTATTTGAAAAATTTAAAACCCTGTTCGACAAAATCAACGCGGAACGGGACTTGAACGAGCAGTTGATCCCTTACTTCATTTCGAGCCACCCCGGCTGTACGGAAACAGACATGGCCGAACTGGCTGTCAAAACAAAAAAAATGAACTTTCACCTCGAACAGGTACAGGATTTCACGCCAACGCCAATGACCCTGGCTACCGAAATTTATTATACCGGATTCCACCCTTATACGCTGGAAAAAATCCCCTGTGCACGAACAACGGCGGAAAAACTCGCCCAACGCCGGTTTTTCTTCTGGTATCTCGCCGAACACCACGCCGAAATAATCCGCTCCCTGCGGCAGATGAAACGCAACGACCTGGCGGGGCGGCTGCTCTTTTGAGGGAACGAAATGAATTAAGGGATGGACGGGTTGCCCTTATGAGGGGTCAAGAACGGTGGCGTTATCTGTTAAACCGTAATCCTGCGGATATATCTATCCGCGATAAATTTTCGAATGCGTCCTTGTCAAGTTTTATGACTTCCGTACGTGTTCCGTAGAATATCTTGTATTTGGATAACGAGCCGCTTATTAATGACAACTGAAAACCCAATGCCAAATTTCGGGATATGCTTATATCGTAACCGATACTCCAGTAAATCCCGGCCGTGCCGCCTGCCAGCGTATACCTTCCCGATGTCAAAACCGCGTTGTCTTTGTATCCCATATAGCCTGCGCCCAAATCCAGCAACAAACAATTC
>JAISYY010000088.1 GCA_031269635.1 Tannerella sp.
TACTACGGTTTCGGCATCGCCGATGCATACCTTGGCGACGAAGATCAGGGGCAGATGAGCGCCTGGTTCGTAATGACCGCGCTGGGACTGTTCCAAACCGACGGCGGATGCAGCGTGGAACCGGTCTATGAAATAGCCGGTCCGCTGTTCGAGAAGGTGGAGATTGATTTGGGCGGACGTTTCGGACGCGGGAAAGTTTTCACGATCGAAGCCGAGGGCGTTTCACGTCCCTGTCTTTACGTACAGTCGGCCGAGTTGAACGGCCGACCGCTACATTCCTTCAAGTTCCCGGCCGGAGAATTGTTGAAGGGCGGCCGCCTGAAATTGAAAATGGGAGCGACGCCCAACAAAACGTGGGGAACGGGAAAATGAATCAGCTGAAATATCCGTCCAACTGATCCCGCCGGCGAACGCCGGGGAGACAGAACTGCCGGCCACCGGGATGCTTACAATCTCCGGAATGGAGGTAAAGCTCCGTCTGAAAGGCCGGAAACGACACCGGCGCCGGCGCGGGGGAATCGTGAGCATCCCGCACGTATTCCCTGGATACAAGTTGGGCTTTGTTGTAAGACGCCTTCTTTAAAGAGCGGTAACTTTCAGATTCCTGAATTGCACAGGCCCGCCTTCGCTCTGCAAACCGATATGGCCTTCTTTGACCTTATTGGTTCCCTGATTTTGAAGCGCTCCATTGATGTATATCGTAATCTTTCCGCCTTTCACTTCGATTTTAGCTTTATTCCACGTTCCGACAGGCTTTTCGTTCGATGCTTCGCGTTTCTGAATTACGGGGAATGCAGGACGTCCGCTCGCCGGCGCCACATATTCGTCCAAATCCGACCCTCCGAGCATTACAAAATCTCCGGCATTACCGGCTTTCAGCTGACATTCGATGCCGTTCGGGAACGGATTTCCGGGTTTGACTTCGGCTATCACGAGGAATATCCCACTGTTTGAAGCCTTATCCACCCAACTCCATTCCAGCTCCAGCGTATAATCCCTGTATTTCTTCTTCGTATACATGTATCCGAAGGGATTACCATGGACAAGGATAACGCCGTTCTGTACGGAAAATACATCTTCCGGGGCGGCTTTATTTCCGTCAACTACAAAATTCCAGTTTGATAAATCTTTCCCGTTGAACAGATCCTCTGTCTGGGAATGAGATTTCGTAACAAATAACGACAACGCGATAATAACAAAAAATAAAATTCTTTTCATACTTATATAATTTAATATTTAATAAACATCAGTTACCAATCAGTTTACGGTATCTTATACGTTTGGGTTCCGTATAACCTTTTTGTTTCTTTTTATATTCTTCATATTCCGAATAAGTCCCTTCGTAATATACAATCTCGGAATCGCCCTCGAACGAAAGGATGTGCGTACATATACGGTCGAGGAACCAGCGGTCGTGAGAAATGACAACCGCACATCCTGCGAAACCCTCCAATCCTTCTTCGAGCGCACGAAGTGTATTCACGTCAATATCATTGGTCGGCTCATCGAGCAGCAGGACGTTGGCTTCGGCTTTCAGTGTGATGGCAAGGTGCAAACGGTTCTTTTCACCGCCGGAAAGCGTCCGGCAAAGTTTTTCCTGGTCGGCTCCGGCAAAATTAAATCTTGAAAGATATGCACGCGCATTGATTTCCTTGCCTCCTACCCTGATGAACTCGTTTCCTCCCGAAACAACCTGGTAAACGGTTTTTTCCGGTTCAATATCCCTGTGCGTCTGATCCGCATATCCGATTTTAACGGTTTCACCTGTTTCAAATGTTCCCTTATCAACGGTTTCCATCCCCATAATCATTTTGAAAAGCGTCGTTTTACCGGCGCCGTTAGGGCCAATAACGCCGACAATCCCGTTCGGGGGCAACATGAAATTGAGGTCGTCAAAAAGCAGCTTATCGCCGAAAGCCTTCGCTACATGACAGGCTTCTATCACTTTGTTCCCAAGCCGCGGGCCGTTCGGTATAAATATTTCCAGTTTAGCCTCCCGTTCTTTCTGGTCTTCATTAAGCAGCGATTCGTAAGAGTTCAAACGGGCTTTTCCTTTCGCATGGCGGGCTTTCGGCGCCATCCGGATCCAGTCAAGCTCGCGTTCAAGCGTCTTCCGCCGTTTACTTGCCTGCTTTTCTTCTTGCGTCATGCGTTGCGTCTTCTGTTCGAGCCAGGAAGAATAATTTCCCTTCCACGGAATACCTTCCCCGCGGTCAAGTTCAAGTATCCATCCCGCCACATGATCCAGGAAATAACGGTCGTGCGTAATACAGATAACCGTCCCTGCGTACTGTTGCAGGTGCTGCTCCAGCCAGTCTATTGATTCGGCGTCCAGATGGTTGGTCGGCTCATCCAGCAGCAAGACATCCGGCTGTTGCAATAACAGGCGGCACAAAGCGACGCGCCGGCGTTCACCGCCGGAGAGCGTATCTACGACCTGGTCTTCCGGCGGACAGCGAAGCGCATCCATCGCACGTTCGAGACGGCTGTCAAGATTCCATGCGTCAAGCGCGTCTATCCTGTCCTGTATCTCTGCCTGGCGATTCATAAGGGCGTCCATCTTGTCCGGGTCGTCAAGAATTTCAGGATCTCCGAATTTTTCGTTCACTTCTTCAAACTCCTTCAACAGGTCGACCGTCTCCCGGACGCCTTCACGGACGATTTCCTTCACGGTTTTCCCGGGAGTCAGCTGCGGATCCTGTTCCAGATACCCGACCGTGTATCCCGGAGAGAAAACCACATCGCCCTGAAAATCCTTATCCAGACCGGCGATAATTTTCAGCAGCGTCGATTTACCGGAGCCGTTCAGACCGATTATACCGATTTTAGCTCCATAGAAAAATGATAAATAGATGTTTTTAAGAACCTGTTTTTGAGGAGGATATATTTTACTTACCCCTACCATCGAGAAAATAACTTTTTTGTCGTCTGCCATAATTCGTATTATTATTTGTGATGATTCATTTTACCCATACATTGATTATCTCTCCGATATACATTTTGTGCAGCGGCTTTCCTGCCCAGTCCGATTTCACTTTCTCATCGAAAAGCGCATCATGGTTCAATGACTGCCCCACCAGCTTGCGACATTCAATGATAAGCCATGCTTCGGAGAAAGCCTTCCCGCCGGAAGGAACGGTTATTGGCGTCAGCCCCGAACCTTTCACTTTATCCGTATCGCGTCCGCTGTTCGAGCCGCAATACTTCAAGGCTTCACGATGAGCCTCCGTATAAAAAGTCAGCGTGTACGTATCGTTTTTTTCCATCAGTTGATACGTATAACGCGCCGGGTTTATAAAACACGTAGCCACCGGCTTGCCGTAGAGTACGCCCAGTCCGCCCCAACTCGCGGTCATCATGTTAAACCGTGCATCCGTCCCTGCCGTTATAAGCATCCAATCCTCGCCGAGCATCTTTATAATATTACCGGGAATCTTGTCGGGCGCAAGCAGTTTGTATCCCTGAAGTGTAGCGGGAACGCCGGACGACGCCGGTGTAACCTCCGCAACAGTATTCTGCTGTGGTTGCGTATGATGAATCGCTACATTACCCGCCGCATCATTCCCGGTTGCAGTTACAGCCTGCTGCGATTGTGAAACGGACGTTATATTCCGGAGACCAAAAGCCGTACCCATATCCTCAAACAGTTTACCGGCAAAATCAACCGTATACACGCGAAACTTTTTATTTCCACGAAAAATAGCCGTTTTATTCTTATTAAGAGCAACTTTGTCGGATATCTGCTCCTCTGCCGTAAACCGTCCCTCTTCATATTTATAACGAATACGTTCGATTCGTATCTCACATTTCCCCGTTTCACAAAAAGCCACGATATTATAACTCATCAACGAGCGGTCTAAAGAAAACGCCTTACTGCTGAACACGAGATATTCCTCTCCCTGCGCAGCCATCAGTCCTTCTTCCTTATTCGTATATGAAACACGGCTGTCATTCCCATTCGCTTTCATACGCTTGTCCAGCCATTCATATACCCGCTCATATATAGCATCCCTGTCCGCGCCCTTAAGATCATATTCTTTTTTAAATACCACTTTCCCATCCGTTTCGGGTACGGCTCCCTCTAAATATTTGCCGTCATCCTGAGCAAACGACATCACCGGCATACATGCCATAACCATTACTAAAATACGAAATAACTTTTCCATACTGATTCGATATAAATTATTGGAATTAGCGACAAAGTTAAACAAAAGATTCTTTTTACCACAATCCGGCGAGAAAAAAACGTTTCGTAGCGTCCGCCGAAGTCTGCGGCGGTTTTAATGGATTGCTTCCTGCTTTCGCTCTCGCACGGACGGAGCGGCAAACCACAATAAGCATAACATCCGTTTTTATACTTTGAGACAGATGCGAAATATTATCGTTGAATATAATGACGGGAGGAAAAAAAATGTCTACACAACACGACATTCCTTATCGGCAGGCTTTGGGTTCGTTTTTTAACAGACGACAATGATTCAACGGGAAAGAACGTATTTCACCCGCTGCCCGGCAAAAAAAATAATAATTTGCAGGATGTCGAGTAAGGCGCTTGCCGCTACGCATTGCGAGGACTTGCCTTATGGAATATTCCCTGCCAGATATGCCATTTCACGGTCGGTAAGCGCCCTGTTATATACGGCTAAACCGCCTAACTGTCCGGTGAAGAAATTGCCTGTTTCGCCGGAACGATTGACGGCGGCTACGGTGAAATCGCCGCCGTTTTCGCCTCCGTCGAAAATGCCCTGGGCGTATGGATAGGGATTACGTCCTTCCCTCCGGTCAAGGGCGCCGTTGAGGTAACTGCGGACTTGCCGTCCGTCGTAAGTGAACGCGACGCACTGCCACTTGCCGTATGGAACGCGGGTTTGTCCGATGGAGGCGTCCATGCAGTATTTGTATCCTTCGGTTGGCCCCCCGACGCCGGATATATGTCCGCCTACCTGCTGGGCGCTTTCCCATATTCCGAGATTCAGGAACAAGCAGTATTGGCGGCGGCGTTCCGATTCGTTCCATATTCCTGCGACGGCTTCACATTCGCCGTTACTCTTAGCGGTGCGTTTAAGCCAGGCCACGACCGTCACCCCGGCTTCTTTCCCGTGAATATTCAGCGCCGGACAGTCCCTGCGCGGAATATGGAACCATTGCCCCTCGCGAATGATTGCCGAATGATTGCCGAACACGCCGTCGTCGGCGCGTTCTACCGGTGTCCCGCCTTCGCGTAGCCG
>JAISYY010000140.1 GCA_031269635.1 Tannerella sp.
TTGCGAAAACGAAGTTTTTCATGTATGTTTGCACTTATTTTTTGAAAAATGGAATTTACAGTAGAACATTCGGATAAGGCATCCAAGGCGCGTGCGGGGTGGATTTTGACGGATCATGGCGGCATTGAAACGCCCGTTTTCATGCCCGTAGGAACGCAGGGTACGGTAAAAGCCGTACACATGACGGAACTGCGGGACGATATCAAGGCGCGGATTATCCTCGGTAATACCTATCACCTGTACTTGCGGCCGGGATTGGATATCCTGGAAAAAGCCGGCGGACTTCACCGCTTCAGCAGCTGGCATCAGGCTATCCTGACCGACAGCGGGGGGTTTCAGGTTTTTTCGCTCGCAGAAAACAGGAAACTGAGCGACGAAGGGGCGGAGTTCCGGTCGCACATAGACGGGAGCAAACACTTTTTCTCCCCCGAAAAAGTAATGGACATACAGCGCACGATAGGCGCCGATATCGTTATGGCTTTCGACGAATGTTGCCCGGGCGACGCGGATTATAACTATGCCGAAAAGTCGTTACGGCTCACGGAATCCTGGCTCAAGCGATGCATCAGGCGCTTTAACGACACGGGGCCTAAATACGGATATAAGCAGAGCCTTTTCCCCATCGTCCAGGGATGCGTCTATCCCGACCTGCGGAAACGGGCGGCCGAAAACGTGGCTGAAACCGGAGCGGACGGATATGCGATCGGCGGCCTCGCCGTTGGTGAACCTACCGAAAAAATGTACGAGATGATCGAAATCGTAAACGGTATCTTACCGGAAGACAAACCGCGTTACCTGATGGGGGTCGGAACGCCCGTCAACCTGCTGGAGGCCATCGAACGGGGCGTCGATATGTTCGACTGTATCATGCCGACGCGCAACGGACGTAACGGACAACTGTTTACTATCAACGGAACGATGAACATGCGTAACCGGAAATGGGCGGACGACTTCTCGCCGATTGATGAGAACGGATATTCTTTTGTGGACCAGACATACAGCAAGGCGTACCTCCACCATCTGTTTAAGGCCGAAGAAATACTGGCGCTCCAGATTGCCTCCGTTCATAACCTGGCTTTTTATGCGGGGTTCATGAAAGAAGTGCAGTCACACATCCGGGCCGGTGATTTTTCTTCCTGGAAAAGAAAGATTATCCCGGAACTGGACAGGCGGATATGAAGTTAAGTGATGCAAAATAAACAGAATATGGATATAAATTCTTAATTTATCAGGTATGAAATTAAAGCATCTCAAACTGAAACGTATCGACCGGTACATCATCAAACAGTTCCTCGGAACGTTTGTTTTTTCGATGACAGGCATCATCCTCATCGTCGTCGTCTTCGACGTAAACGAGAAGATTGACAAATTCATGGCGCCGGAAGTCACGCTGAAAGAAATCATCCTGGATTATTACGTAAATTTCATACCCTACTTTTTAAGCATGTTCGCCTCGCTGTTCACCTTTATTGCCGTTATCTTCTTCACGTCAAAACTGGCGGACCGTTCCGAAATTATTGCGATGCTTTCCACCGGCATGAGTTTTGACCGGCTCATGGCGCCTTACGGAATATCGGCCGGCATCATAGCCCTGACGATGTTTATCCTGAGTGCCTGGATTATCCCGCCGGCAAACGGGAAACGCCTTGAGTTTGAATACAGTTATATCAAAAAGAACAAAAAAGTCGAGTATGCCCACAACGTACAGCTCGAAGTCGAGCCGGGCATATTCGCCTATTTCGACCGGTACAGCAACTCCTCGCAAATGGGTTACAGTTTTTCGCTCGAACGCTTTGAAGGAAAGACGCTCGTCTCGCGCCTTACGGCAAACTCCATTAAATACGATTCGCTGTATCACTGGACGATTATCGACTTTATCGTGCGCGATTTCGACGGCATGTACGAACAGCACATCACGACGGGAACACGCCGTGACACGACGCTAAAGTTTGTGCCCGCCGATTTCCTGATATCCGAAAACGACTGCGAGAAGATGACTACCCCGGCGCTTAAAACCTATATCGAACGGC
This sequence comes from Tannerella sp., assembly GCA_031269635.1. Classification (GTDB taxonomy): domain Bacteria; phylum Bacteroidota; class Bacteroidia; order Bacteroidales; family Tannerellaceae; genus Tannerella. The sequence continues at coordinate 2,031 of JAISYY010000140.1, forward strand.
AGAAAAAGAGGGGTATCGGGAATATCCAGACGTTCGAGATTGAATACCACAAACGTTTTGCCAATGCGTTTTCTTTTTTCATCCTTACCGCCATAGGCGTCTCACTGTCGTCCAGCAGGAAAAAAGGCGGTATGGGATTGAATATCGGTATCGGCTTAGGCCTAAGTTTTTCCTACATATTATTTATGACGGTCACATCCTCCTTTGCGGTCGGCGGAATGGTCAGTCCGATGATTGCATCGTGGATCCCCAATATTATTTATACTTTTATAGCTATTTATTTATACCGTAAAGCGCCAAGATAATTATGAGAACATCTGCACTTCAATACCTGTATCTTCAAAAGCCCGTTACGACGGTGATCCTCCTCTGCGCGATTGCGCTCCTGCCGTTTCTCGGCAGCGATTTCTATACGAAGGGCGAGCCGCGCGAGGCCTCCGTCGCCGTATCCATGACAACGTCCGGGAACTGGATTCTGCCGGAAATATATGCCGGCGAGTTTGCATACAAACCGCCTGTGGCACACTGGCTCATGGCTGTTTTCTCATTGCCGCAGGGACACGTCTCGGAGTTCACCTCACGCCTGCCGTCGGCTCTGGCGCAGATCATACTTGCCGGGTTCGTCCTTGCCTTTTTCGGGAAAAGGATACGTTTCCAGGAAGCGTTCATCGCCACGCTCCTGCTGATAACCGGCTTCGAGATTCACCGGGCGGGGATGACCGCTCGCGTAGATATGCTCCTGACGACGTTCACCGTACTCGGACTGATGCAGCTCTACCGGTGGGAGAACAAACTCGAACTGAAAGGTTTGCCGGTCATCATACCCCTGCTGTTCAGTTGTGCCGTACTCACGAAAGGCCCGGTCGGGATTATCCTGCCCCTGTTTATTTTCTTTACCTATTTGCTCCTGCTGCGCAGATATTCCTTCCGGAAGATTCTCAAGTCGGTTTTATATGCAGGCGTTTCGTCCATGTTTATTCCGCTGCTGTGGTATGCCGAAGCATACAGGCAGGGCGGCGACGAGTTCCTGAATGTCGTGCTGGCGGAGAACTTCGGGCGCTTCTTCCACCTGGACGAAAGCCGGATCAGTTACGACCTGGGGCATGAAGAAGGGTTCTTCTACAATTTCATAACCCTCCTCTCGGGATTCATACCGTGGACAATCCTGCTCGTTTTCTCACTGTTCGGCGCGAAATGGAGCCTGCCGCACAAGTCGCTCAAACAGATCCTGAACGATGCGTGGACGTGGTTTGCAGCGATGGAAAAGATGAAAAGATTCAGCCTTGTAGCCGCGGTCTGCATCATTTTCTTCTACACCATCCCGTCGAGCAAGCGGAGTGTTTACCTGATGCCCGCATATCCGTTCCTGTCCGTCCTGCTGGCACAGTATTTCATCTATATAACGGAAAACCGTTCAAAGGTAACCCGCATCTTCGCGTATGTACTTACGGCGATCGCCTCCGCCGTTTTCACCGCAGGCATGTTGGCCATGACGGGAGCGGTAGACTTTAACGCGCTTGTGGCCAGGTTCACCGCAGATGCATCCGTGCTCGACACGGTCAAAGGTGTTACCGGCATGTTTGCCTTTGACAACATCCGGAGCGTGGCCATCATGGCGCTGCTGCTGATTTCAATCATAACGATTATATACCAGACCACAAAACGCATCAATCTCAAGATTCTGTACGCGACGCTCCTCATGTCGTTCTGCATGAATCTTTTTATAGACGGCATCGTGATGAAAAGCATAAAAAACGATTCCTCGGCCCGTCCCTTTGCCCGGCAGATAACCGAAGATTACGACCTGGAAGATAACGTTTACGTGATGAATAACCTGCGCGAATATAACAACCTGTACGGCATGAATTTTTACATGGGCAACACCTTCCGCGACTTTGAAAAAGAAAAACCGGAAAGCGGATATTTCCTTACAACCGAAAAAGACGTCAAAAAAGTAATGGAACGCTACGGCACACAATACAAATTTGAACGGCTCTCCACCTCCGGACGGCAGGGCGACATACGCAGCAAAGCCATACTATTCCGCTTCAGCCGATAAAAAACCGTTTATTTGTTGCGCAACGTTGCGAAAGCGTCTCAAAGCATGTGAAATATTTTCCGTAACTGCGGATTTCGTCCCGACGCCTCCGGCGCGTTTGCCGCAGTTGCAGATTTCGTCCCGGAGTTTTCGGTGCGTTTTCCGCAACTGCGGATTTCGTCCCGGAACGTCCGACGCGTTTGCCGCAGTTGCAGATTTCGTCCCGGAGCCTCCGGTGCGTTTTCCGCAACTGCGGATATGCCGGCAGAGCGTGTCCCTCCTGATGCCATCAAGTCCGGTCCCGCCCCGCCAAAGAATTACGCCGGATAAATTTACGTCTCGAATA
>JAISYY010000148.1 GCA_031269635.1 Tannerella sp.
TCGGCTTTTCTCGAAAAAGACAAACTAACGTACCTGCTTTGGAGCATGATTCCCGAAACACGGGCGTTCTGCCCCAAAGGTCTCGGCATTATCCCTTACAGGATGCCAAGTTCTATCGAATTGGCCGATGCAACCGTAGAAATGCTGAAAGAATATGACGTGGTGATGTGGGAAAAACACGGCGTGTGTGCGGTAAGTGAAAACATTATGGAGGCGTTTGACATGGTCGATACCTTATCAAAATCCGCGCAGATATATCTCTCAGCTAAAGTCATGGGCTTCGAGCCCGAGGGCACAAGCATGAAAGACATGGAAGAACTTGGAATAGCGTTTAACTTGCCTAAGTAAAATATTCACATGCTATTTCCAGAGAGGTTCTTGTTGCCAATTTACAGGAAACCCCATCGCTTTAATATCTATAGTCGGATATTCTGTCAACAACGATTTCAATTTTTGTGTAAACGTATTGTGCGGCGAAACGGTGAATAGAAGGTATTTGATGATACAGATGCGGAAATAAACACGCTTCATATCCGTAATAGCAGGATTTATCCACGGAAACACAGGATTATTCAGATTGTGTGAACTTATCGGAATTTCTTTGTTCCATGTTCGGTTATGGTGTCCACATAAATTCCGTAAGCTAACCAATGATACCGTCCATGATGAAAAAACAGGCAGTGACAATGCAAAATAATTGGCAATTTTCTTTTGTATGGATTTATATTTCAAATCATTAAATGTTTTACATAAAACGCCGAAAGGTACTACTTCAGCAATCATCCAAGCCGGTGGATACGGATTGGTATAATTGCGCTTAAAATGAATAATGAAATCTTCGTCTGATTTATCCAATTCCGAGTTGATAATTGCCAGTCGTTTTGCAAAGAAGGAAAAATTATTAAAATGTTTCGCTTCGGTCATCCAGAACACGTCGTTTAGTTCGTCGCTAATCCAATTGTTCATAGCACTTCGGAGAGCCACCTCAATTTTTTCAATTTCGTTGAAAAGCAGTAATCGTAGCTTTCTATCAAAACGATACATGTCAAGCGCTAAGTCGAATGTTGCGTCATCTTTGTACGTATGGTTATTTTTAGGCTCTTTCAACAGTGGATAAAAATAGGCGCTTAATCTGAAATAACCAATATTAGTAAGATAACTGATAGCACGTTGTTCATCGGGGATAGATAACCCTCGATTTCTTAACAGAGGTATCAAATTCTGCGGGAGGGTACAGGTTTTAGCATAATTGATTTTCATAACGATATAAAATAAAACGACCCGCCTGATTTAAGCATTATAAAGAGGCTCGGCGGGTACTGACGGTGCAAAGATACAAAAGTTTTTCGTATTTACAAATTCCGTTAAAAATAAAAACAACCACCCCGCTTTTTAACCCATTTTATTTTATGTTATTAAAGTTCGGTTGATGTTACGTTACTATACCTTATGAAATTTATGACAAATGTATGTTAATTTATTTTAAAAACTATTTTGAAAAATGGTTTAAATACTTTGAATTCTGACACAATCCTCACAAAAAGTGTTAAACATAAAATAAATTATATAAATACTTGAAGACATTGTATGTACATATCGGCACATTGGCGTGTATGCTTGCTTGCACCGTCGCTTATGCGGCGGAGTCTTACGGGTTGACCTGCGAATATCTGACTAATCCGCTCGGCATTGATATCGCTCAACCTGTACTTGGCTGGAAACTGGCGTCCGGTGAACGAAACCAGTACCAAACGGCTTATGAGCTGATTGTTGCCCTATCGGAAAAAGAGTTGGAACAGGGCAAAAACCTCGTTTGGAAAAGCGGGAAGGTTGTTTCCGGACAAAGTTTCAACATTCCATACGGCGGGAAACGTCTTCGTTCGTTTACACGTTATTACTGGAAGGTGAAAGTGTATGACCGCGACGGCAAAGCGTCCGGCTGGAGTCCGGCGGCGTACTGGGAAACAGCCATGTTGTCGCCGTCCGACTGGAAAGCGCAGTGGATTGACGACGGAAGCGTTGCGCCTCAGCACGAAACGGATTTCTACAAAGACAGTCCGGCGCCGGTGTTCCGGAAAACCTTCCAAATAAACAAACCAGTAAAACAGGCTCGTTTATACATCACCGGTCTGGGTTATTACGAAGCAAGCCTCAATGGACAGGCCGTCGGCAACAGTTGCCTGGACCCTGGTTGGACAAATTACGGCAAGACGATTCTTTACAGCGTCTTCGACGTTACTTCTCTGGTGCAATCTGGCGATAATGCGATGGGAGTGATGCTGGGCAACGCCTTTTACAACCCTTTGCCGATGAAAGTGTGCGGCGTAAACCTGCGGGATTATCTTTATATCGGTCGCCCCTGCTTTATTGCGCAGGTTCGGGTAACGTATTCGGACAATACGGTAGAAACTATCATGACGGACGAAAGCTGGAAAACGGCTGCCGGCCCCATTCTCCGCAACAACGTGTATCTGGGCGAACAGTATGACGCCCGCAAAGAGCTGAACGGATGGGACAATGCCGGATTCGACGACAGCAGTTGGCGTTCGTCGGTGAAAGCCGCTCCTCCTTCGGGCGCGCTGACGGCGCAAATACAACCCCCCATACGTATTACAAAAGTGTTGAAACCTGTGAGAATGACGGAAACCCGCCCGGGAGAATTTGTCTTCGACATGGGACAGAATATGGCCGGCGTTGTGCGTCTCAGAGTGCAGGGCGCCAAAGGAACGCATATCAAAATCCGTTACGGCGAAGACGTCTATTCCGACGGCAGCCTGAACGTAATGACTTCGGTGGCGGGACAACAAAAAAAGGTGTGGAACGCCGACTGGTCGGCTCCCGGACAACCGCCGGTTGCCTGGCAGGAAGACAGCTATACCCTCAAAGGCGAGGGCGAAGAAATATGGTCGCCGCGCTTTGCCTTTCACGGATTCCGCTATGTGGAAGTTACCGGCTGGCCGGGACGCCCGGATCTGAACAGTGTTGAGGCCTTGCGCATGAACGCTGACCTGCCGCGCGCGGGTTCTTTTGAATGTTCCAACCCATTGCTCAATAAATTGGATGCTGTGTTGGACAATACCTTTTTAAGTAATGTGTTTAGTGTACAGTCCGACTGTCCGGCACGTGAAAAGTTCGGATACGGCGGAGACATTGTCGCTACGGCTCGCACGTTCTGCTGGTTTTACGACATGACGAATTTCTATGGCAAAGTATTACGCGATTTTGCCAATGACCAGCGCCCGAACGGTGGATTCACAGAAACCGCTCCTTACAACGGTATCGCAGATGAAGGATTGGGTGAAGGTTCCATACCCAGTTCTAACCGTATTGCCCCCAAATATTATCCTTCCACAGACAGTACAGGCCCTGTGGGCTGGCAATTGGCTTTTGCTTACCTGCAAAAACAGATCTATGAATGTTACGGAGATATGCGGCCGGTTCAACACTATTATCCGGCATTGAGGAAACAAGTGGAATTTCTGCGTACCAAGACAAAAGACCATATCTATCCGCGCTGCCTCAATGACCACGAAAGCCTCGAAGAACGACTTTCACCGCTTTTCGCTACGGCGCATTATTATCATCATGTCGCTCTGCTTGTAGAGTTTGCGCAATTGCTTGACATAAAAGAAGATGTAAAGAAATACACCCAACTTGCCGGAGCTATCAAGCAGTCGTTTATCCAACATTTTGTTGCTTCCGGGAATGGCGAAGTGGGCAATCACACCCAGGCGGCGCAGGCTTTCGCACTTTTTTATGATTTGCTCCCCGATAACGAAAGGGA
>JAISYY010000166.1 GCA_031269635.1 Tannerella sp.
TCACGGGACACCGGAAAAGCCGTTATATTTTGTTTGTTTCGCATCTCTAAAATGATCTTCTTGAATGGCTGATTTAAATTTATGTTGCAAATGTCTTGGATATTTCGTAATATTGCACGTTTAAATTATGATATTATGGATATTTATAGCGATCTGGAAAGGCTGAAAAAGCTTTTGGACGAAGGTGCGATTACGCAGGAGGAATATGAGCGTGAGAAAGCGCGTTTATTATCTTCGCACTATTCCGTCAATCCTGCGGGGTGGGATTTGGGTATTGATGAAAAATCATTCGTTGTGCTGATGCATGCGTCACAATTCCTGTCAAGTTTTATTGCTCCTTTAGTCATGTGGCTTCTGTTCAAGGAAAAGAGCCGTCTTGTCGATGAAGCCGGCAAGAACATCCTTAATTTTGAGCTGAGCTATCTTATCTATTGCCTGGCATTGTGTCTGACGTGCGTGGGAAGTGTACTGGTGCCTGTTGTGGCAATACTTATGATTGTATTCATTGTTATCGCCATGATAAAAGCGCTTAACGGCGAGAACTGGATTTATCCGCTTTCCATTCGTTTTCTGAAATAATTATCCGCTTTATTCCCGGAGAATGACAGGACGAATGAAAAAATACCTGATAGATATGAAAGTGACGGAGAACGTACGTCTCCATCCTAAATATTGCCTGCTGAAACTGACGGCTGACCGTAAACTGCCGGCGATGATACCCGGACAGTTTGTCCAGGTGCGCGTCGACGGTTCCCCGCAGACGTTCCTCCGCCGGCCTATATCCGTGAATTACGTGGACAGGCAGGCGAATGAACTTTGGCTTCTTATACAGCTGGTAGGTGAGGGAACGCGGCGCATGGCGGAATATCAGGCCGGCGACGTCGTGAATCTCCTGCTTCCTTTGGGCAACGGCTTTTCCGTGCCGCAGATTCCGCTTGCGTCGAAACTGCTCCTCATCGGCGGCGGCGTCGGGGCGGCTCCCCTGCTTTTCCTGGGCGATACGCTGAAGAGCGTAGGTTTTACGCCCGAATTTTTACTCGGGGCGCGTACGAAGGACGACATCGTGCAACTCCCGGAATTTGAAAAGACGGGCGCAACGTACGTTACGACCGAAGACGGCTCCGCAGGCGAAAAAGGATTCGTGACAAATCATTCCGTCCTTGCGGCGAAGACGTTCGACCGGATCTATACCTGCGGGCCTGAACCGATGATGCTTGCCGTCGCGGGATATGCAAAAGCGGCGGGAATACCGTGCGATGTATCTCTCGAAAACAGGATGGCTTGCGGGATAGGAGCGTGCCTGTGCTGCGTCGAAAAGACGGTGAAGGGAAACGTTTGCGTATGTACGGAAGGACCTGTGTTTAATATAAATCAACTGACATGGCAGATTTGACGGCGACCCTGGGCGCAATGACAATGAAGAATCCGGTTATGACGGCATCCGGCACGTTCGGATACGGGCCGGAATATGCGGATTTTATGGATCTCTCCGCACTGGGAGGGATCATCGTGAAAGGCACTACCCTCGAGGCACGTGAAGGGAATCCCGGTCCGCGTATGGCGGAAACGCCTTCGGGGATGCTTAATGCCGTAGGCTTGCAGAATAAAGGGGCCGATTATTTTATAAAAGAGATCTATCCTGTGATACGCGGGATAGATACGAATATGATTGTTAACGTAAGCGGTTCGTCGGTCGATACGTATGTCGGGTGTGCCGAAAAAATAGCGGCGCTGGAACATATACCGGCTATCGAACTGAATATTTCGTGTCCGAACGTGAAGCAGGGCGGGATGGCCTTTGGCGTATGCACCTCGTCTGCCGCCGGGGTTGTTCGAGCGGTTCGCAGGGTGTATCCGAAGGTGATGATCGTCAAGCTGTCGCCTAACGTGACGGATGTAACGGAGATCGCCCGTGCGGTTGAGGCGGAAGGCGCGGACGCCGTTTCGCTTATCAACACCCTGCTGGGTATGGCGATTGATGCGGAGAAACGCAGGCCCGTGCTGTCGACGGTTACCGGCGGGCTGTCCGGCCCGTGTGTAAAACCGGTCGCTCTGCGCATGGTATGGCAGACGGCGCGCGCCGTTAAGATACCGGTAGTCGGGCTTGGCGGTATTTCTTCGTGGAAAGACGCCGTCGAGTTTATGCTTGCGGGAGCTGCGGCCGTACAGATTGGAACGTATAATTTCGTAGATCCGGAAATATCGGTGAAAGTCGTTACGGGGATTAATGATTATTGCGACCGGCACGGGTTCCGTTCGGCTCGCGAATTAACGGGGGCGATGGAATGGGAACGGTAAACGGTATGGGGAAATATTGGGCAGGCTTCGTTTTGTGTTTATTCTTTGGCGGGGAGGCGCTGTCCCAGGCTGTTTATATTCCGGACAGGGAATTTAAAGCCTTTCTGGTGGCGCATTTCGACGCTGACGGCGATGGCGAAATCTCGGAGCCGGAGGCAAAAGCCGTTACACGGATGAAATTTTCTACCGAAACGATTTCTTCCATTGAGGGGATAGCATATTTTACGGAACTGGAGGAGCTGGACTGTTCGCCCGCCAACCCCTTTGCGAAGGGCTTGCTTGCGTCATTTGACATAAGCCGTAACCGGTCGCTCCGGAAACTGTCCTGTTACAACAACTCGCTGGATACGCTGGACATCCGCCATAACCCGCTGTTGACGGACTTGAATTGCCGGAACAACCGGATAAAAACGCTCGACGCCGGGCATAATCCCTTACTGGAAGAATTGATTTGCGACGACAACGAAATAGAAACGCTCGACCTCAGCCGGTGTGAAGCGCTGACCTACCTCAGTTGTAGCCGGAACGCGCTCGCGTCGCTGCATATCGGCGCGTGTGCGATATTGCGTTTCCTGGACTGTTCGGGAAACCTCCTTACAGCGCTGGACGCCGGCAATAATCCCGCCTTGTGGAAAATGAACTGTTCACATAACCGGCTGACGAAACTGGATGTGAGCCGCCAGGCCGCTCTCAGTGACCTGGATTGCGGGAGTAACCGCATTGATACGCTCGACGTCAGCCGCAATGCCGCCCTGAGCGAACTGGAATGTAGCATAAACAAACTGGCTTCGCTGGATGTGAGCCGTAACGGGAACCTGAAAAATTTGTACTGCAACGCCATGCCGACGCTGCAATCCGTTTATTTCAGCCGGGAGAATGTGCTCCGCAAAATAAGTTATTCGAAGGAGGCAACCGTTCTTTATGCCGTTGATGAAGCCGGCATTACCCATGTTCCTGTTTTCGAAAAGGAAGAAGAGGCGCTTACGATGGTAACGCCGGAGACGCCGGCCGGGAAACGCCGCATGAAGGATGCGGACGGTAGCGCTGCGGGCGGACGCAGGAAAACGGAACAGCGCACGTTTACGGACGAAGAAATAAGCGAATCGGAACGGAAAAAACGGGAAGTGCGCCGGATGGCGGAAGCCAATCGCCGGTATGTTGAGGTGAAGCGTGCGGAGAAAGAGGCTAAACGCGAAGAACTGCGTTCGTTCACGGGCCGGATATCATTCCCCGATTCGGCTTTTCGCGTTTATGCCGTATCAAATTTTGATGTGAACGGCGACGGTTTTGTTTCCGGGCCGGAAGCGAGGGCGGTTAAGGCGGTCGACTGTTCGGGACGGGACATCGCGTCGCTTGAAGGAATCGCCTATTTCACATCGCTCGAAACGCTTGTATGCCGCCGGAACAGGATTACGGAACTGGATTTGAGTTTCAATCCTTCGCTTGCGGCGCTTGATTGCAGCCGTAACAAGTTGAATCAGCTTGATGTAAGGGAAAACCGGCGGCTGACAAGCCTGCGCTGTTCGAATAACAATTTAGTCGTTATAGATGTCGGCAATAATACGCTCTTAACGGAATTGCGTTGTAGTTCGACGCGCCTTATTGAACTTGATGTAAGTGCAAATACAAAACTTACAGCGCTGGAATGTGGCAACAATCATCTGGAAGCGCTGGATTTGAGCCGGAACCTTTCCCTTGACACCCTTGTATGCAACGGTAACAAGCTGAAAGGCCTCTCCACGGGACACCTCGTCCGGCTTGCAAAACTTGATTGCAGCGGGAACCTGATGGAGAATGTCATCGTTTCCCGTAACAAGGCATTAAAAGAACTCAACTGCAGTAATAACCGGCTGTCGGCGATTGACGTTTCGGAAAATCAATCCCTCGTAACGCTCGATTGCGGTAATAATTTCCTGGCATACGTCAACCTGACGAAAAACCGCTTGCTGGAAAATTACTATTGCTACGGTAACCGGATGGAACGCATAGACGTCAGCGAGATTCCTTCGGTGAAGCATCTCCGCTGCATGAACAACCTCGTGACGGAGATCGACATACGTGCGCATTCTTCGCTGAAAATAGTGGAACTCGCCCCGATGCCATCGTTGAAAGTCTTGCGTTGCAGGGGCCTCTTCATGTATACATCCCTGGTATATCCATACACAACAACGGTAGCCTTGGACAAAAACAGCAATTAATTCGTAATTCGTAATTCGTAATTTTTAATTCTTAATTCTCATGGTGGATAATATAAAGAAAAACCATTTCATACCGCTGCTTGCAGCATGTTTTATAATTTTTGCTCCGGGATGTACGGACAAGGGCGACGGCGTGACGGATCCCGAACTTCCGGACACGCCGGAAAATGTTTCCTTTGAAATACTGGCGGAATATTCGTTTGACGACTTGAAAAAGATGGAAAAAAACGTTGTCGGCAATTCCCTGTCGGCTTTTTTTAATATAGTCGGTAATGATGTAAAGTATGCAGGCGACGTGCAGATTCGTGCTTACAAAGTCGTAGTGGAAACGGATTATCCGGCCGGGTCGGCGACGAAAATAAATCTGTCGGGACTGCTGATCGCGCCTCCGCAGGAAGAAGGACGCAAGTACCGGCAGGTCGTCGCGCCTCCCTATACGTATGTAATGAAACAGGACGCGCCCACGTTGCGCGTGGCGGACGGCAACCTCGATTCCTACCTGATGTTCTGGCTGCTTGAAGCCTACCGGCACGGTTTTGCGGTTATGATACCCGACTATCCGGGTTTTGGCGATTCGTACGGCCGGTGTTATATCCCTTACGTTGAAAAAGAAACGATGGTGCGCACGACGGTTGAATACGTAGAAGCCGCCCGGTCCGTACTCGTAAAGGAAAAATATGACAGGAAGGACGGGTTCGTCCTGTCGGGATATTCGCTTGGCGCCTACGTGTCGCTTCAGCTGGCGCGCGCGTTTGAGACGAACGCATCGCCGGAAGACGTGGCGGTCGACCTGCTCGTTGCGGGAGGCGCTCCCTGCGACCTGCTCCACGAAGCCAACCTGATCCGGGCTTCCGAAAATACCCCTCAATCCCACCTGTTTCCGCTGGCATTGCTGGGCTATAAGAAAAACAGCTATCCGCACCTCTCGATGGCGGATTACCTGAAAGAGCCTTATGCCTCCGGGGCCGCGCTTTATCTGGACGGGCAGCATAATGATTTCGAGGATTTTTTTCCGAACAGGACGTCGGATTTGTTTACCGAAAAATTCTTGAAAAACGAAGGCATGGATGAAATTAACGGGATACTTGAAGCCAACAGCGTGAAACCCTGGAAGAATAAGTGCCGGTTCGTCATGATTCACGGGACGGAGGATGAGACCGTCTATTACCGGCAGGCGAAAGTTTTTTCGGAAGAGCAGGAGAAATACGGGGGAAGCGTATCCTTCGTCGATGTCGTCGGGACGCATACGAGTGCAGGCGTACTGTTTTTCCTGAGACTGTATGCCGAACTGGAAAATTTATGATTTTTACGGATATAGGATTGTCGTTGTAATAAAAATCCTTACATTTGTCATCAGATTCATTAAATATGAATCATGATGTAAGCCGGATACGCCGGGAGATTGTTTTTGTGTTATGTATTGTGTGATTTTAATAACTAAAATACGAATGATATGGATTATTCAAATATTACGATAGAAAATGTCGTTTTGGTAGGTTCGCTGTTGTTGTTTATCAGTATTATAGCCGGGAAGACGGGTTACAAGTTCGGCGTTCCGACGCTGGTGCTGTTCCTGGTCGTCGGTATGATATTCGGGTACGACGGGGTGGGGCTGGAGTTTTCAAGCCCTAAGACGGCGCAGCTGATAGGCGTCCTGGCGTTGAATATCATATTGTTTTCCGGCGGTATGGATACGAAGTTTTCGGAAATAAAGCCCGTCCTGCCGCAGGGTGTTATTCTGGCTACGTTCGGCGTTTTGTTTACGGCGCTGATTACGGGCGTTTTCATTTATTTCGTTACCCGGCATGTTTTTGCGGCCATATCGTTCTCGTTCCTGGAGGCGATCCTCCTGGCGTCCGTCATGTCGTCGACGGATTCGGCTTCGGTTTTTGCGATCCTGGGGGCGAAGGGGCTTGTGCTGAAGGAGCGTCTTCGTCCGCTGCTGGAGCTTGAGAGCGGTAGTAACGACCCGATGGCATACCTGCTGACAATCACTTTCATCCAGTTTATACAAATAGGGGAGGGGAGTCTCTGGTCCGTCGCCGTGACGTTTGTCCTGCAACTTGTCATCGGGGCGGCGCTGGGTTACCTGCTCGGACGCCTGGCCGTACGGATGATAAACCGTATCAATATTGACAACAAATCGCTGTATCCGGTGCTTTTGCTGACGCTGCTGTTCATCGTTTTTTCGGTGACGTATTATCTCAAGGGTAACGGATACCTGGCCGTCTATATCAGCGGGCTTGTCGTCGGAAATTCCAAGTTCATACACAAGAGGACGTCCAAAAAATTCATGGACGGTATGACGTGGCTTTTCCAGATTGTTATGTTCCTGACGCTGGGGCTTCTCGTCAATCCGTCGGAGTTGCTGCCGATAGCGGGCATTGGCCTGGCCATAGGCTTTTTTATGATATTCGTTTCGCGTCCGGTGGCGGTTTGGCTGTGCCTGGCGCCGTTCCGCAAGATGTCGTACAATGCGAGGCATTATATTTCGTGGGTCGGTCTGCGCGGCGCGGCGCCGATCCTGTTTGCCACCTATCCGTTGACGGCAGATATACACGTTGGGGAAATCATATTCAACATCGTGTTTTTTGTGACGCTGATGTCGTTGCTGATACAGGGCACGACCGTTCCGGCGGTGGCAAGGTGGCTGGGTCTTGCCGGCGTGAGCAAGCCCGAAAATAAACTCTCGACGTTCGACGTCGATCTGTCGGATGACATCAAGTCGAGCATGTCGGAACTTACGCTGTTGCCGGAACACCTGACCGGCGGAAACCGCATAATGGATCTGCCGATGCCGGAAAATACGCTTGTCGTTATGGTAAAAAGAGACGAACGCTACTTCGTCCCCACCGGTTCCACAACGCTCGAAGCCGGCGATGTCATGCTGCTGATTTCCGATAACGACAGGACGCTCGAAGACACTTACGGCCAGATGAGTCACACGAAAGCATAAAAAGAGGTATATTCTATTCAGATTACAAGGGGGATGTCGGCGATAGCGACCGTTAAGCGGTAGAATCGGAATAATGCAAACTTCCTTTCACTTGACGACAGGGTTGTGCACTGTGCATATATTTTGAGGAATATTTTGAGATATTTGCCAATCAATCTATTTCGTAGGGGCGAATCGATAAATAACCGTAAAGAAAGTTAACCTATTTGGCGGTTATTTTTTGTCTGACTACTTTTACAGCGTCTTAATGATTACACAAATAAACAAATTGCCACAAATGGAAACATATAACGGATGCGGACCGGATTACTTTTTTCTGAAAAGTTCGAAACAAATAGCTATTAATAAGAATACGGGGTTCTTGAACAGGCAGGATTTTCTGCCCGTTTGCCGGAATGAGGTGGGTGTCGGGATGGAATCCGGACACGCGGTTCGCCGTTATGTCGCACCGGAAACATTCGTTGTATTACTGAATAGTGAAGGAATGTTAAGGGGGGGGGGGGCGAATCATATATAAATGTGAAAAACAATGTTTGTTGCCGTCAGGTAACAAACGTATGTTTTTTCGGAATCCATAAAAGCTACTCGACGTACAGGACGTCGGGTGGCTTTTTTTATGCCTGTTCCGCAGGGCGTGATCTATTGAGATGAGTGATATTTAACTAAATAACAACATTTTATTATTAACTAAGTAAAATTGACTATGAAAGTAAAAAAAATTTTTGCTAATGAATGGCTTCAATGCTTGCAGAAAGCGAGGCTGTTATGTGTGTGCCTGTTGCTGGCGCCTGCGTTTATCGCGATGCAGGCCGACAACGGGATGACGTCCGGCCAATCCGTGCTTCAACAGGACGGAATCATCGGATATGTGTATGACGAGGTCGGCGAGCCGATCGTGGGAGCGAATGTAATCGTGAAGGGAGTGACCGGAATGGGTACCGTGACCGATATTGACGGGAAGTTCACGCTCAGTGTCGCCGCCGGTACCGAACTGGAAATTTCCTATATCGGCTATCAGACGCAAACGGTGAAAGCCGCCAACAACCTGAGGGTTGCGTTGACGGAAGACACCAAAGCGCTGGAAGAAATAGTGGTAGTGGGTTACGGTACGCAACGGCGTTCCGACATTACCAGTTCGATTGTGTCGGTGGGGCCGAAGGATTTTATCCAGCAGCAGTCCTTCCGTGCAACAGATGCGCTACGTGGGCGCGTGGCCGGTGTGCAAGTGACCAACACCGGCGGCGACCCGTTTGCCTCCGTTAAAATCCGTATCCGCGGTACAAACTCCATCAACAAGGGGAATGATCCCCTGTTTGTGACGAACGGCGTGGTGGGCGGCGGAATGCCTGCGGTGGAAGACATTGAGTCGATTCAGGTACTGAAGGATGCTTCGGCGACGGCCCTCTACGGGTCGCGCGGTGCCAACGGGGTTATCCTGGTTACGACCAAAAAGGGTGTTGCCGGCAAAACGAAAATTACGCTTGACACGTACGGCGTGCTGCAAACGCCTGCCAAACTCTATGACAAGTTGGACGCGGCCTCTTTTGCCGAAGCCTATAACTATACGTTTAACAGCAGCCATTTCTCTAATGCCGCCATTGCCGAATGGCGCGAGAAGGGCGGCCCGGACTGGCAGGAAGAAGTGTTGCAGAATGCCTGGTTGCAGAAGTATCGTTTGAATGTCAGCGGCGGGACGGAGAAAATGCGTTTTTATACCACCGTGAGCTATTCGAAAAACGAAGCCATGATCCGATACAGAGATTCCGACGGAATCGGTTTCAGTAGCCGTCTGGACGCCGAACTTTTCAAGAACGTGAAGCTGGAATGGAACGCAGGCATCAGCCGTGGAAAGAGCCGCAACGATAACGACGCCCTCCGGGGCGGTGCCGGTTCGCTCCTTTTCGGCGCCATCATCAATGCACCCGTCGCCAAGCTCGTCAATGAGGACGGTAGCTATGTCGTCCTGCCCGAATACGGCCCCAATGAAAACAACTTTATGGCCGAACTGCACGAAATGAATCAGTGGAGCCAGTCTATCGGCGGATCGTCCAATATGGCGCTGAATTGGGAGGAAATTATTCCGGGACTGAGCGCACAGTACCGCCTGAATGTAAGTTACAGCGCCAGTCGAGGCCATGACTTCAGAACCCTGAAATACCGTCTGGGTAGCGAACCGAGAGCCTATGGCAGTAGTAGTGAAGGAATCTCCTACTTCCAGAACCTGCAGTTGAACTACAACAAAACGTTAGGAGAACACCGTATCGGACTGACCGCTGTAGTCGAGACCTATGAAGGCAAATCGGAAAGTTCCTCGTACAACAGTCGTGAATTTGCAACCGATGTACTCGGATACTGGGGGATGGGTATGGGTACTACACGGGAAATCGGCGTGGGTTATGGCAACGAGGCCATATTGTCCTACATCGGTCGTCTGAATTACAGTTACGGAGGCGGCCGGTATGCCATGACCGCCACTTGGCGCCGCGACGGTTCCTCGAAATTTATTGATGCCAACAAGTGGGGTTCTTTCCCCTCCGTTTCTGCCGGATGGCGTGTCTCGGAAGAAGAATTCATGAAGAATCTGGGCATTTTCTACAACCTGAATCTGCGTGCCAGCTACGGTATTTCCGGTTCGCAGGCCGTAGACCAGTATCAGACCGTTTCGCAACTCGCCGGTGGTGACGTCTATTTTGATTCGTCTATTTCGGTTCCCAGCTATATTCCGAAAGTGATCAACACCAATTTGAAGTGGGAAACCACCGCCCAGACGGACATCGGTTTGGATTTCGGCATACTGCGCAACCGGCTGAGCGGTACGCTGGAGTATTACAACAAGAATACCCGCGATCTGCTGATGCTGGAAAAATTGCCGGGTTACCTGGGCGGCGAAGAGGTCTGGCGTAACAGGGGACAGGTGAACAACAAAGGCGTGGAGTTTTCACTCAGTTACCTGCCGATCGCCACCAAAGACCTTACCTGGGAAATCAGCGGCAACCTGGCCAAAAATGTCAATAAAGTAGTGGATTTGGGACAGGAAACGCCTATTTACTTCAAAAAGGCAGTCGGTAACGGCGACGGGCTGGATCTGGATCAGATCAGCGTCCTGATGAACGGTTACAGCATGGGTTCGATTTACGGCTACAAGATTCTTGGCGTATGGAAAGAGAGCGAAGCGGCCGAAGCAGCGAAGATCGGCGCGGCGCCGGGCGACTACAAATTTGCCGATATCGGCGGTAAAGCGGATGAAACCGGTCGCGTGTATCAGTGGTATGAAGACGGGTTTGCCGGTGACGGAAAAATCGACACCAACGACCGTACCGTCATCGGATGCGGAACGCCCGACTTTATCTGGGGTCTGAATACGTCCGTTACGTGGAAGAAATTCGATGCCAACCTGATGATGCAGGGCGTACAGGGTGCGCAGATGTTGAACGTGGTCTATGCCGCCGCTTCGTCGGCCAAACAGGGACGGTCGTCCACCATTACGCTGGCCGAAGCATGGGTCAATTCATACGCGCCGGGGGTGGATAATCCCACCTTTGCCAATCCGCAGAGTAACTATACACTGAACAAGGCCATCAATACAAGCCGGTGGCTGCAGGATGCCAGTTTTGCCCGGATACGGAACCTGAGTATCGGGTACACATTCGACCGCAACCAGCTCAAGTATGGCGCTCTCCGTATCTATGTCAGCGCACAGAACCTGCTGACGCTGACCAAATACAGGGGATTGGATCCGGAAGCGAGTTCTACGAAGGGCGAAGACAACGGTACAGGCGTGGACAGCGGCGCAAATCCCAGTCCGCGCAGTTTTACGTTTGGCGCTCAAATTACATTTTAATCACCTGAATACATTTTTAATCACTTGAATAAATAAATTAGATTATGAAAAAAATAATAAAGAGTTTATTGATAATGATGGTAGCAACAGGTATGTTTTCGTGTTCGGATTTCCTGCAGGAATCACCTAAAACGCAACTGTCGCCCGACAAGACTTTTTCATCCGCACAGGCGCTGAAACTGCTGGCGACCGGATTGTACACACAGTATTCTGATGTTTATACAAGCAATCCGGATAACATATTCCTGATGTGTCTGCCTGCGGACGATATCTGTTCCGACCGCAGTGAATGGGATTGGGAACAGTCGGACGTGTTTACCCAGAGCGACGGTATCAGCCGTTTGGAAGGTGAAACATGGGAGCAACCTTTTAAAGGTATTGCTGCAGCCAATCAGATCATTGAAGGGTATGAAACCGTGCCGGTGAACAACGAAGCCGATCAGGCACTGGTAAACAACATCGCCGGCCAGGCGTTTTTCCAGCGCGGCCACTGGCTGCTCTTCATGAGCCGCTTCTGGGGAGGCATCCCGATGCCGCTGGTAAACGACGGGACCATCCTGCCGAAAAGCGACGTCAGCACCATTTTTGACCAGGGCGTCGAAGACCTGCTGAAAGCCGAGGAACTGCTTCCGTGGGAACACAGTGAAGGCGACTGGATATCAAGCGACGGCTTCAGTATGACACCGCTCAAGTTTGCTGCCAAGGCATGGCTGGCGCAGGCGTATCTGCAGTCCACCGGCTGGCCGCTGAAACGGACGGAAAACTATGCCAAAGCCGCCCTGAAAGCCAAAGAAGTCATCGACTGGGCGAATGCTCATCCAAACGTACTGGGTCTGATGCCCATTGACCAGCTCTGGAGCGGACAGGGATTCTGGGACAAAGAATGTGTATGGGGCATGGGACATACGATTAGTGGTAATTATACCATGCGCTGTTCGCTGGGTGAGACCCCGGATGAAGAAGTATCCGGTACGGGCTGGGCAACCAATCTGGCCGAACTCTATTTCTACGATCATTTCCCCGAAGGTAAGCGCAAGGAAATCACTTTCCGCACGACGATCTGGATTGAACCCGGTACGGACGCCCTCAAGGCCGAACTGGCCACATTCCAAGCTACGCTGAGCAAGGCGCCCGGCGGATCGTTCGGTCCCGACTGGCCCGTACGCCGTTGGAACGGCCTCGACAACAAAAGCACTCCCAACCAGTGCGTGTACACGTGGCAGAATTTCAATCCCGATACGGACCTGGCGGCAGGCAAATTCTTCTGGGACGAGCGTTACCGCCGCTGGAACGTGCAGGTGACGTGGGACGATTATATCAAAAATCCCGAATCCAGAAGGCATCCGTACTATGCCAAAGGTTATTTCGATGATCAGATCGACAATACATACGTGCCGAGCGACCGGAAATACAATGCCGACGGTACGATTCAGGCCTGGGGCTGGGAAACACGTTCGCTCGACTCCGAATACTGGCGCTCGGGCAAGCTCCAGCGCTGGATGCGGTACGCCGAAGTGCTGCTGATTTACGCTGAAGCCCAGGCTATGGCACACGGCCTTGACCAGAGCTGCATTGATGCACTCAATCAGGTACGCGCCCGCGCCGAAGAAACGCGCGGACTGGCCAAGTTGGGTGATTACGCTTCGGCGCAGGATTTCCAGAAAGCCATATTCGACGAGCGCGGCTGGGAGTTTGCCGGCTTGGAGTTCGGACAGCGCTGGGCGGATTTGCTGCGTTTTGAGAAGGCAAAGGAAATGAATTCTTT
This sequence comes from Tannerella sp., assembly GCA_031269635.1. Lineage (GTDB taxonomy): Bacteria > Bacteroidota > Bacteroidia > Bacteroidales > Tannerellaceae > Tannerella. The sequence continues at coordinate 13,059 of JAISYY010000166.1, forward strand.
CCGCGCTTCCATGGGCAACTGGCCTGACGGCAGAGCGAAGGAGAAGACCATCAATCCCGAATTTTTCTCCAACGAGAAGAAATTCTATTACCTCATGATACCGGTTTCCGAGAAAGCCCGGACGGGCATGAGGGATCACGACGCTTCGATAGACCCCATTGTTCCGCAACAGTGACGGATGTTATAAATAACGATGTAGAATCTTATAAATGATAAAAGATATGAGTAAATTTTTGAAAATTCCGATGGTATTTATACTGTCATGCCTCGTATTTGCATGCGAGGAAACGTATGAACGGACCGTATTACCGGTCGATATAGCCGGCGAACTGACGCAGGATGTGCCGGTGGAGGGCGGAACGTATTACCTGACGTTGACGTATGCAGGCGAAGTGACGGTGAAATCCGCCGAATCGTGGTGTACGGCCGAATATCTGGCAGGTACGGCGACGAACAACATTAAAATCACGGTAGCGTCTAATGCGGAGGCGCCGGAAGGCGGACTCGGTACGAAAAAGCGTTCGGCGCAGGTTTCCATCCTGACGTTCAGTAACCCGACAATCAACATTCAGATGAACCAGGCCGGCCTGGCTCCGCCGGTAGTATTGGACAAGCCGCAGATTGTGGGCAATTGGCAGTTCGGAAATCCGGCGAATTTCGGTAAAGCCTCTACCGGCGCTGACCTGGAACTCAAGGGCAACAGTTTCTTTGAGGTGGAGGGCATCAATGGCGCTACGGCCGTCGAAGTGGCCAAGGGAAGCTATTTCCTGGCCAAACACGGTATCGCAGCCAATGGCGGCGGAACGAAGGTGAATAATTATTCGATTATGATTGACTTCAAACTGCCGAATGACAACCGCTACTGCTTCTATCAGACGAATCTGGATAATAATGATGATGTGGATTTCTTCCTGCGCAGTAATATGTATGAACTCGGCATCGGTGGCGTATATACCAATTTATCGGCCGACCCGATCAAGTCGGGCGTCTGGTACCGGCTGGTCGTATCGGCCCAGCTGGGCGAATCGCTGAAATACTACCTGAACGGCAAGGAAATCTATTCTCATGACGGCCAAGGCACGGCTGCTCTCGACAGCCGCCTGGCGCTTGACCCGGCCGGTGTGCTGCTGTTTGCCGACGAAGACGGTGAAGACGAGAACCTCTACGTGGCTCAGGTCACCATCTGGGATCAGCCGCTGGAAGCCGCCGACGTAGCCGCCCTGGGCGATGCGGGCAGCAATGACTACCTTGTCTTCAAAGGCCCGCTGGTGGGTAAATGGCTGTTTGACGATCCGGAACACTTGGGCGCGGCCGAAGCGGGCAACGCTCTGATTCCGGTCGGCAACTCCATCTGGGAAGCCGAAGGTCCGAGCGAAAGCGATAAAGCCGTGTCAATCGGCGTGGGCAGCCATTTCCTGACGAAACACGGTATTGCAGCCAGCGGTGAAACGGCTTCGGGCGATCCCGCAACGAAGGTTAACGAATATACGCTGCTGATTGATTTCAAGGTAGCCTCAACGGGCCGTTATTATGCGTTCATGCAAACCGACCTGGCAAACGCAAGCGACGGAGAAATCTTCATCAACGGCGACGGTAAGATCGGAATCAGCGGCGGATATTACTCGGAGGCCGTTGTGCAGCCGGAAACGTGGTACCGCTGGGTTGTGACCGTCAAGAGTGGCGAGTTGTGGAAGCAGTATCTGGACGGTACGCTTCTGCACGATGCCGGCAACGGCGACGACAAAATGAGTGTGGACAACCGTTTTGCCCTGGATCCGGCCGGCGTTTTGCTGTTTGGTGACGAAGACGGAGAAGACAACGAAATCTTCGTTGCCGCCACGGCCCTATGGAATAAGGTGCTGACTGCGGACGAAGTGGCTGCTCTCGGCAAGGTGAGCGCTCCGATACAGTAGAAAAACACCGCCCCGGCGGAAGTTTTGATTTTAAGTGGAAAAGTCCCGGAAGAAACTTCCGGGACTTTTTTTACTTATACGGGTGAATTTGACTACGTCGATTTTCAATTGACTACGCCGCACTTCGTTTCAAATTGTCGCATTTCCAAATGTTCCCCGGAATATTGTCGACGATAATTTATTTACTGCAAACGGCAAACCGGTTGTCGAAATACCGAAATGCTACAATTGAATGGAAAATCGACGTAGTCAAACTCACTCCGCCGAACGGAGGAATTGCTCAGTACAAAAACATTTTTTATCTTTGCATGTAAAAAATAATTTTGAGTATTTAATGAAACAGGAAACTTTAATCATTTATCAAAGATGAAACGACGTAAATTTTTTAGTTTGGGAGCTATCGGATTATCTGCGATGGCTGTCCCGTCCCTGACTTATGCCCGTCCCGAAACAAAAAGCGCTGAAAACCGTATTGATAATTCAAACGATACGGAAACAAAAATTTTTGCTTCGGAGGTCAGGGAATCCCTGTCCTTTTTACAAATTTCCGACTCCCATATCAGTTGCGATAATGAATCTGATGCGGAATACCTTCCTTACAGTAAGCGGATGGGCGG
>JAISYY010000178.1 GCA_031269635.1 Tannerella sp.
ATGACCGGGAGGAGGCGGCGATCATCGGCGGCCGCATCGCCCTGATGCGGGAGGGCCGGATCGTCGAATCGGGTCCCGGAAAGGAGATGGTCGATTCCCCGAAGACCGAATTCGGCCGGCGGTTCTTTGGCGGGTAAGGCGCGGCAACTTGAAAGACGCGGGGGCCGGGAACGGCCGGGGACGGCCGGATTTCGCGGCCGGTTCAGTCCATTGTTTCGGGTAAATCCTGGGGACGGTTGTGATAGTATATCTTCCACCCAAGGTATTTGGTTACCGCCTCGTACACGACACCGGCAACATGGGAGCGGACCATGGCGACGTTTTTGCAGCCCGAATAAGGACCTTGCGCAACAAAGACCAGGCTGGCAAAATGTGCCGGAGCAGCGGCGTGAGAATGAAACGAAGCGGAATGACTTGGCCGTTGTGGAGGCCGAGGGCCTTTAGGCCCGAAGTGCCAACAGTCCTGTTATGCGAAGTCGCCGCATTTTATACAATTATTTTTTCCAATATTTGTATCAGTTTTTCATATTTTCCATCAAATGCTTCAATATCCGCTATTAATAATTTTTCTTTTTCTGTTCTACTGAAATCCAATGTATAATTGGCGTTTAATGATAATTGTCTGAAAAATTCCCTTGCGGTTCTCCCATTCCCTTCACGAAATGGATGCAATGCGTTTATTTCCCCCATATAATATGCCATTCTTTCAACAAATTTTGATTTATTTAACCCACATAAATTGTTTTCTTTTGAAATATCCCCAAATATTGTCTTTGCGTTTTCAACAACATACAGTCCTCTACAAAATATTGAGTTCCCTTTTAACAAGAAATCACCCCGCCGTATTTGTCCAGCCCATTCATATATATCCTCAAAAATAATTTCATGTATTTTACATAGTGTTTCAAAATTGAATTCTTCAACTGCCGGTATATTATAAAGTTTTAATAATTTCAAACTCGTTATTTCTCTTTCCGCCATTGTTAAAGCATCATCGTCTCTAATACCGAGTTTGTTTTTTAATACATCTGTTCCGGGGTAACAATAGCTTTCAGAACCTTCATAATTATATTTTTCCACGTTCAGGTTTCCATCAATGTATGTCTTTTAATAACTTCCTGTAAAATTTTATCGACATCAACCGCCCCGTTTAAGCAATCCCTTAGACGTCTCTTGTCTTCATCGGTAAGAGGCATATCTTCCATTTTCATTGAAAAATCAATATTTTCAACAACATTTTCCACATCATATGCCATAAAATCCTCCAAAAAAGCCTATATGTCCACTATATCACAGATTAAATTTTATGCAATATGACAGTAAACATTCCATCCCAGGTATCTGGTTGCCGCCTCGTACACAATGCCGGCCACATGGGAGCGGACCATGGCGACGTTTTTGCAGCCCGAATAAGGACTTTGCGCAACAAAGACCAGGCTGGAAAAATGTGCGGAGCAGCGGCGTGAGAATGAAGCGTAGCGGAATGACCTGGCCGTTGTGGAGGCCGAGGTCCTTTAGGCCCGAAGTGTATACAGGCCCGGCCTGTTATGTGCAGTTACGCATTTTTATAATTTTGTCTTATGATTTTTACGATATTCTGCCGCGTTCTTACTTATTTCTTCAATGGTCATATTTTCAAACAGGTTTTCTTGCCATTTTGTATAATCAAATGGTTCTTTCTGTATGAGCATTATAAAACGTTCCGCCTCAACTAAACCCAAATTTCTTGCCAGTATTTCCATGCCTTCATTTCTAATAAGTGTATCTGTTTTCATTCTTCATCTCCTGCCATTTCCACAAACTCTACCGGATTGATTATAATAATATCATCAATCGATTTATTCAATACTTTTCTATCCGTTGTAATAAAATACTTGCATTTTGCTTCAAGCGCACACGCAATATGCAATGAATCCTTGGCTTTAATTTTCTTTGCCATTATCTCATTTGCCCTGTTTACAATATCTTCTGAAACATCAATATCAACTTTTGCCATATCTTTCCATTTTATAATTTGACTTTTTCTATCAGAAAACGGATTAAATGAAATTTCATAATCCATTATGTATGACCATGCAAGTTCATAGGTTCCATTTAATATTTCTTTCTGAATATATGTCTTAGCCTCAGATTCAAGATGGTTCTTTAGCAGCAACTGGTCGTCATAAGGACGATTAAAACTACAATTGTCCAAATAAATTCTATTGTCCATAGCTATAAGTTATCATACTATTCTTTATATTTCAATGCCTTGTTTGTTTATTTTGTGTATGAATTTTTATACTGGACTTGTTCGATAACCCGGTTGGTTATCTCACAAGTCTTGCGGTTTTTCAGACTAAAGCCGAGCCTTAGGCATTTCTATCCGGGCGTTTAATATCCCGTACCGGCGCCTCAATCTCTACGGGAAAGGAGATGGTCGATTCCCCGAAGACCGAATTCGGCAGGCGGTTCTTTGGCCGGTGATCCTCGGCGGCCTGAAAAAACGGCGGAACAGGGAACAGCCGGATTTCGCGGCCGGTTCAGTCCATTGTTTCGGGTAAATCCTGGGGACGGTTGTGATAGTATACCTTCCATCCCAGGTATCTGGTTGCCGCCTCGTACACAATGCCGGCCACATGGGAACGGACCATGGCGACGTGATGTTCAAAACCGTTCCGGGTAATGACCGCTAGCAGTTTTCGCAGGGACGGGACCTGGCATACCGCAATTCCGCCGTCCATGTTGAATTCCCTGTCGATGAAAGAACCCTCGCCGAGATACGCCTTTATCCTTCCCTTCGTGTCGTCGGTGGAGACGCGGAAGAAGGATTCGGTCAGGTCCTATAATCCTGCCTGTCTGGCATATTCGAGCGCACGTTTAATATACGCCTCATGATCGCCGGGTAACAATTGCTTCGCCGTAACCTGCCGACCAGCCATCTCCTCCACAAGGGTCCTGTATGTATCCAGGGAACCATAGAGGCGTTTCATCTTTTCGGCGCCGAAAAGGACTTTGTATCCAAAAACGCCGCATCCAAAGGTAAAGAAAGGCGTAAGAGGCGTACTGCGTTTATAGTAAGTACACGCCGGATAATCGACAAACGCGGTACGCCAGCCGCCCAGCGCATTTCCGTGTTCATCACGTTTGTTATCGTTGGCAGCCCCGTCCAGTTCTATCAGGGATATGCGGGGCGGAACAATGCCCTTGTTGACCCAATCAAACAGCATTTGATACGCGGCGTTGAAGATGAATTCATAGGGATAATCATTTGCCAAAGGTTCCCTCCCACCATAGGCCGGGAAAATCCCCGTGGTGAAAAGATCGGGATCGTTCTTAAAATATTCCACCATGTTGTACCAGGTATCGTGGCTCGCTCCGGGAATGTCATAGGCACGATAGGGAAAATCGCTGTCGTCGCTGTCGGGGCAGCGGGCTTCTTTTGTTCCCAGGCCGGAGTTTTCGCTTTCGGTGTGGACATCAATATACGGCTGGTAGTGCTTCCCGAGCCGCCAGGGAACGGGAGCATCAGAGACGGCATTTGAAAAATTGTCCGGGGACGACCATGGTCTGCTTTCTTCCTGGTTCAAACCGGGATATGCGATACATGCGGCGCCTGCCGCGAAATATCCGTCGAATAGTGGAACTTCGCGGGGGTCTTTGTACGCGAAGGTGTTGACAAAGCGGAGCATGTACCCTCCCGATTGGGACCACCCTGTCAGAAAAATACGCGCCTTCTCCGAATCCTCAATCGGTGTTCTGCCCCTGTCACGTAAAACCTCCGCCAGATCGATGAGCATATCCCAGAAAAGGCCGTCCTCGGTTTCGGGACTGGACGCCCCGGCCAGGTTTCCTAATTCCTCCGCCGGTTTTGTCGCTTTCCGGGGATTTGCCCATGAAAGCGCTTCGTAACGTTTCGGGTCCAGTTTTTTCATAACTGGAATCGTATTGGGTTTGCTGGTTATGCCGATGTATGTATCACCATCCCGCATGAATTTCTCCTTTGAAATTACCCACATGCGGTCGATGTCAATCCAGGAGGTCGAATTTAAAATCTCTACTATGATGTTTCCGCTGAAACGACTTTGATCAACAGGCCGCCTCACAACAAACCGGTTAACATAAGGCGCTGCGGAATAAACAACCGAGGTCTTCCCGTCAACAGTCCCATATACATTTGCCGTACCGTGCATGAAAAATTCTTCTTCAACAAAACCCCTTCGCGCAAAATCGCATTTCTTTTCGGCGGTTCCATAGGGATGGGACGCCACCGTTACGGGAATCTTCTCAAACTTTCTTATCATTCTTTACCTCCGTCAATGCCATTAGTGTAGTGTTACTTGCCTGCGTTCATCGCCCTGCGTTTTTCTCGGACATTCATCCTTTCATCAACCAATACCGCAAGTACGATGATGATGCCCTTGACAATTTTCTGCCAGAAATAGGTAATTCCCAATTGATTCATGCCGTTACCGATGACCGTTATAAGCAAAGTACCAAGAATCGTCCCGAAAATCGTGCCCTTGCCACCCTCAAAGCTGGTACCGCCTATCACAACGGCGGCAATTGCGTCAATTTCACTGCCGGCGCCGGCATCAGGCTGGGCTACGAAAACCTTTGCCGTATTGAGTGTAGCGCTTATCGCCCCAAGCATCCCGCAGACAGCATAGACAAACAGCCTGGTTTTCCTGATGTTGATGCCGGAATACAGCGCCGCCGTCACATTGGAACCTGTGGCGTAGATACCGCGTCCAAGTCTGGTTTTTGAAAGGATGACCCCCAATATTACCGCGATGGTCACCATGAAGAAAACCGGAATGGGGATAATGCCGACATTGCCGTTTCCCAGATTGTTGAACGGCTTTATAATGACGGAAACGCTCCTGCCTTCTCCAAAGACATAGGCCGTGCCGCTGGCCACATAGCTCATTCCCAGGGTAATGATGAACGGTGGAATATTGGTAAAAGATGCCAGTACACCGTTAGCCAGACCGAAAATACTGCCAACCGCCATGGCAATGACAAAAAGCAGCCAAATCGGGATTCCGAGTTTCGTCATCAACAGACCGGCGATAATTCCGGCCGCCGCGAAAACACCGCCGACAGAAAGATCGATGCCGCCGCCGATGAGGACTACGGTCATGCCCATGGCTACCAGAACGTTCAGGGAAAGCTGCCTGACGATGATCGCAAAGTTGGCGACTTTTCCGAAATTGGGACAGGTAATGGTCAGAATGACGATCAAAACGAAGAGAACCGCCAACAGGCTGAAATGGGTTTTCAGGAATTTATTCGATCCTATATTCTTGAAATTCATATTGATTGTCCTCCTGTGGCCACACGCATGATATTCTCCTGTGACATCGCCTCTTTTTCCAGGCAGCCTTTGATTTTCCGTTCGTGCATTACGTATGTGCGGTCGCATATCCCGGTAATTTCCACCAGTTCGGAAGACACCAAGATCACGGAAACGCCCGCTGCCGTCAAATCGTCCAACAGCCTGTAGATGTCCGCCTTGGCGCCCACGTCGATGCCCTTGGTCGGATCGTCAAGAATAAGC
>JAISYY010000229.1 GCA_031269635.1 Tannerella sp.
TGTACAAGGCTCATACTGCGGAATTTTTAGAGATGTACGAGATAAACGCATACTGTGGACTGAGTTGTTATATTCCTCACAGTAGCAGGAATGATTTAAACAGTTATTATCGACAGTTAAGCTGGTATCAAGCCGGCGGATACAACAGGTTATTTTAGATTTATTAAGATGAAAAGAAGATTAATATATTTAGTAATTGCATTATTATTGACCGGATGCGGTCGCAACCGTTATTCTCCGGCGATTGAAGAAGTATTGCTACAGGCGGGAACGAATCGCAGTCAGTTGGAAAAAGTATTGGAACGCTACAGTCGTAATCCTGCCGACAGCCTGAAGTTTCGGGCAACGGAGTTTTTGATAGTCAACATGCTCGGCAAATACTCGGAATATTACGACGCTCCATGGAACGATGTTGCTACAGTATGTTTGCGATGGACAAGTTCGTCGAATAAAAAGTTGGTTTTGGATACATACAAATTGGGCGAACCGGTGATGCGGGAAGACGTAAAGTACATCACCGCCGAATATTTAATAAATAATATTGAACTCTCGTTTAAGGTATGGCAGGAACGTCCGTGGGGAAAACATATACCTTTCGACGTTTTTTGCGAAGATATTTTACCATACAGAGTAAGTACTGAGCGGTTGGAAAATTGGCGTGAAAAAGCCCTTGCAAGTTTTGCTGATTTGGATACAGAATTAAACGAACCCACAATGACAGCCATAGAAGCATGTTGTAAAGTCAACGATTTGTTACCGCAATTCAGGATTGATAAAGATTTTCCGGTCATGAATTTCTCACAATTAATGTCTTCCGCACGTGGCACATGCGATAATATGTCTTCTCTGACTGTATTTAGTATGCGAGCTTTAGGCATACCTGTTACATCCGAATTTACTCCATTATGGGTAGATATTGCTTCCGGACATTCGTGGAATGCAGTACGCGACAGCACCGGTAATTATATTTCGTTTATGGGCCTCGGTACCAATCCGTATATCCCACATCAAGGAAATACATTGTTAAAAAGTAAGGTTTACCGTAAAACGTTTGCAATACAACAGAATATCACGACAGGAAATGCACCCGTTCCTTTTCTGTCGGAGAATAATAATAGCGTGAAAGATGTATCCTCAAACTATGAGGACTGTATAAATACCGTCAAGGTACGCCTCAAATATCCATCCAACACACCTTCAGAATATGTATATCTTGCACTCGAACAGGAACATCAGTTACATATTGTTGCATGGACTGCGGACAATGATTCAATTGCTGAATTTTCATCCATCGGGAGCGGGATTTTATATTTTCCGGTATATGATGACAACACTCCGGCAAGTGATCCGTTTTGGTTAGATAAAACAGGAACAACAATCATTCTTTCTCCTGATTCACCGGATACTTTGATGACATTTACCAGTATCTCCCTGTATTATGCCGATAACTATACTGCTCGTATGCATCATGGCGTATTTGAAGGAGCAAATAAACCGGATTTTTCCGATGCAAAAATATTATATACCATAGACGATGTTCCCAAAAGCTCTTATAATGAAGCAGAATTAAAATCGCCGATGAATTTCCGGTATGTCAGATACAAATCGCCTCCAGATGGCTTTTGCAATGTTGCGGAAATAGAATTTTACGGTTTGAAAGAAGAAAAATTAAACGGAACAAATATCGGCTCTTCCGGATCGTGGAATAATTCGGGAATGTCTTGCGACAAGGCATTCGATAACGATGAAATCACTTATTACGACGCTATTGAAGCAGACGGAGCATGGACAGGTCTTGATTTTCATAAACGTAAACAGATTCACAAAATACGATATTTGCCGCGCAATTATATTAATGACAATATATGCGAAGGACATCAGTATGAACTGTTTTACCGGACTAAAGACGGATGGACTTCAGCAGGTAAACAGGTTGCAGTCGGCAATACAGTACAGTATCATGTCCCCTCGCAGGCATTAATGTATCTGCATAATGTGACTGACAACAAAAAAGGAAGAATATTTTTTATTGATACTCAGAATAAAATACATTGGCGATGACCGACAATTGTCAAGAAACAGGAAAAATTTTTCCTGTTTCTTGTTACTTTTTCTCGGTTCGGGGTTTATATTAAGTGTAGATTAAATGTATTTTTACAAGAATGATAAAAAAGTAGGAATAACAGTAGCAATAAAAAAAGATAGGTATAAGTAAATTATAATTTAAAGTTAAATCAAATGAAAAAGTTTAGTATTATGAGCTTAGACGCGAACAAGAGTAACGTCAAGAAGGAAGAGGTTCAAGAAAGCTCGTGTGGAAAACACAGAAGCCTAAGTTTTGGGGTTTTGAAAGGTGTGGTGCAAATGGTCAAAACACCCATCCTTTTTCATTATAAATTCATTATAAAAATAATTTGACATGAATACACTTATTTGTTTTTTTATCGTATATATATTAGTCCTTCTTTTTCTATTAGCAGTGACATATCTGAAAATTAAACGGAAAGACAAATACACCTTTTGGTTATGGGTATTAATTTGTTATGTCGTGATACTTCCAATTTTATATTTTTGTACTATTGGATACTTTTCATCTTCAACATTCACCTCGATATATGAAGTTAAATAAAAGGTATCAATTAAAGTTATCGGGGCTAACCGCCCTGTCGCTGCTGACATGCTTTGTCGGGTGCGGAAAAAGTGCGGACAACCTCGAACCGGAAGAGCCGCCGGTACAACAGTCGGTATTGAACGTAACGCCGGAAACGGTAAACGTGAAAGTCGGCGAAACGCTGACGCTCGTGCCCGTACTTGTACCGGAAAACGCTCAGGCCGCCCCTTTCACTTACGTCTCGAACGCCACCGGCGTGGTAACGGTTTCCTCGCAGGGCGTAGTTACCGCCCTGACGATAGGAACGGCCGTCGTTACAGTCAGTTCCGGCGCGCTGTCGAAAGCTGTGCCCGTGACGGTTTCCGCCGCGGAAGCGGCAGGCGAAATACCCATTATGGCCTGGTGGGGAATTGTGCCGGGACAATCAACGTCGGCGCGCTTCCGCGAACTGAAAGAGGCCGGTATCAACATCAACTTCACCCATTATCCAAACCTCAAGGCGGTGGAGGAAGCGCTGGATGCCGCGCAAACGGTAGGAGTGAAAGTGATATTCCTTTGCTCGGAACTGCAATCGGATCCGGAAGAAACAGCCCGTCGGCTGATGAAGCATCCTGCGCTGGCAGGCTATCACCTGACGGATGAACCCGGCGCGGACAGGTTTGCCGAAGTGGGCGAATGGGTAAGGAGAATACAGTCGGTGGACGCCCATCATGGGTGCTACGTCAATCTTCTCCCCAATCACGCGCCAGCGTGGGCGCTCGGAACCCCTACCTACGCCGAATATGTGGACGCCTTCCTGAGCGAAGTGCCTGTTCCCTTCCTCTCCTTCGACCATTATCCCATCACGGAAACAGGCGGGAAACACGTGATAGGGAGCGGATGGTATCTCAACCTGGAGATCATTTCCGCCGCCGCGCGAAGGAAAGGTATTCCTTTCTGGGCTTTTGCACTGGCCACAGCGCACGGCCCCTATCCCATACCAACTGTAGGAGACCTCAAACTGCAAATGTACAGCAACCTGGCTTATGGCGCGCAGGCGCTGCAATATTTCACCTACTGGACGCCCCCTGCTTCAGGAAATGATAATTTTCATGACGGGCCTATTG
>JAISYY010000260.1 GCA_031269635.1 Tannerella sp.
GTATTTAAAAATTATGTCTGTCCACAAGACTTATTATATCGTCAAACAGGGTTTTGTCAACCGATACCGTTTGCACCAGGCGGCTCAACCCGGCCTTGATTGCGGACGATGAGAAAACAGTCCCTTTAAGCGCGTCGCCTATCGCTTTTATAAAATCAGTCTCCATTCCGTCGGAATATGCGATTGCATCTTTTATAACGCCGCCCTCGACGCAAAACTGTAACGTCAGATCTCCCCAGGCAAAACGGTCACTGTACTCGGTTGTAAACGGCAGTTTCCGTCCCAGGCGCCATTCCCATGACGCATATTTTTCTTCATATTCCGCAAGTTCTTTCCGGTTCAGTCTTTCGCCGGGTAACAGTTGCGGCGTTCCGCCATAGATTTCTCCGAATGCTTCAACAAGCGCATCCCGCAATGATCCGATACTCATTTCGGGAGCAAGTTCCTTGAGGTTAATCACTCGTGAGCGGACGGAATCGACGCCTTTTGACTGCAGTTTGGTATGCGAAACATTGAGATAACGCGAAAGATCGGACATATCCACATCCAAAAGCAACGTGCCGTGATGATAGCAATGCCCGCGCGAATTGTAAAAAGCGTTCCCTGAAAACTTTTTACCGTCCGTCAGTATATCATTGCGCCCCGACCTCTCGGCGCGTATGCCGAACTTGGCTACCGCGCGAATGATCACGTCGAGCTGACGGCCTGTGTCATAATTGTCTTCACGCACGAGGAACGTAAAGTTCAGGTTTCCCAAATCATGAAAAACGGCGCCTCCGCCCGACATGCGTCTCGCAAGGAAGCCGCCGTCCTGCTCAAGTTCCTTAACATGAGCTTCTTTCCATGGATTCTGATTCACGCCGATGACAACCGTATGACGGTTTTGCCACAGGTAAAAGATACATTCGTCTTCCTGCACATTCCAGAGGAGATACGCCTCTAATGCAATATTTTTATATGGATTCGTCTGATCCGATACGATGTAAGACAGTTTCATTTTTCTTTATAATTATATTTTATGAACAGAACATGGATACCGCGTCAGGCGGGACACTCCGCCGGGAACGTCAGGCGCGGGTGACGCGCCGCACCGACTTCATCCGGACGACGGACAGGCGTCGTCAACGGCATTTCATGCAGTTGCTCCGGGTTTGTCCGTATCATGTCATATATCTTCCCGAATACTTCTATTGCCTCGTCGATCGTTTCCTTCGATTCGGTTTCCGTAGGTTCGATCATCAACGCTTCATGCACAATAAGCGGGAAATACATCGTCGGGGGATGGAGGCCGTATTCAAGCAGTGTTTTAGCTACATCAAGAGCCGTAACGCCGGTTTCTTCCTTTATCTTCCGGAGTGTCAGGACAAACTCGTGCATGCATAACCCGTCATACGCAGGGTCAAAATATTCCGACAGTTTCCTTTGCATGTAGTTGGCATTCAGCACCGCATGAATTGCCGCATGGCGGATTCCTTCCGCGCCAAGCTTCTTTATGTATGTCAATGCCCTCACGACGACAAGGAAATGACCGTAAAAAGCTTTTACGCTGCCTATCGTCTCCGGCGGATTTGAGAAACCGTATCGACCGCCGTTTTCGACAACCTGATAAACAGGCAGGAAATCGCGCAGGAAGGCTTTACATCCTACCGGCCCCGAACCCGGCCCGCCTCCTCCGTGAGGCGTAGAGAACGTCTTGTGGATATTGAGATGTACGATGTCAAATCCCATATCCCCGGGACGAACGATACCCATCACGGCGTTCAGGTTTGCCCCGTCATAATAATTCAAACCGCCCGCGTCATGGATGATTTTCGTTATTTCGAGTATGTTTTTATCGAACAGTCCCAGTGTATTGGGATTCGTAAGCATCAGTCCGGCCGTATCGTCGCCTGCGGCGGCCCGTAATTTTTCCACGTCGACACACCCGCCGACATTCGACGGAATATTCACGACCGTAAAACCTGCCATGGATGCGGAAGCGGGGTTTGTACCGTGTGCCGCGTCGGGAATGAGGATTTTCGTACGCTTCGTGTCGCCGCGCGATGCGTGGTAAGCCTTTATGAGCAGGACGCCGGCAAGCTCGCCATGCGCTCCCGCCGCCGGTTGAAACGTGACGGCGTCCATGCCTGTTATCTCGCACAACGCTTTTTCCGTCTCCGAAAAGACTTCCATACATCCCTGAACCGTATGTTCCGGCTGCAGGGGATGTATATCCCTGAAACCGGGGAGCGAAGCCATGTCTTCATTGATGCGCGGGTTATATTTCATCGTGCACGAGCCGAGCGGATAAAAACCGCTGTTGACGCCGAACGTACGCTTCATCAGGCGCGTATAATGACGGCTAATCGCTGTTTCCGACAACTGCGGAAGCGCAAGCGGCGCACGGCGCCTTTCTTTCGCGGGAAGGACGGCTTCCGGTACATCAAGCGCAGGCAACAAATCGCAGCCGTGTCCGTCCTTGCTTATTTCAAATAATAATTTCATATTTCAGTTAAAAGTATTTTTGCCAGTTTATCAATTTCCTCTTTCGTATTCATCTCGGTTACGCACCAGAGTATGCCTCCTTCGACAGGGTATCCTCCGAGAATCCCTTCTTTTTCGAGAGCCGCAAGAACGGCTGATGCATCACCGCCCGGACATTCCGTAAGAAACTCATGGAAGAACTCGCCTTTATAACGCAGCCCGAATCCCGGAATCTCACTTATCTTCGAGGCGGCATAATGCGCTTTCGACAGACACTGCGCCGCTACCCGGCGTATCCCTTCCGGCCCCATTGCCGCCAGATAAACAGCGGCGGTCATTGCACACAACGCCTGGTTGGAACATACGTTCGACGAAGCTTTTTCCCGGCGTATATGCTGCTCGCGTGCCTGGAGCGTGAGGACAAACGCACGGCGTCCGTCCACATCCGTCGTCTCGCCGGCGATGCGGCCCGGAAGCCGGCGCATCATAGCCGTTGTTGACGCCATAAATCCGAGGTACGGCCCGCCGAACGAAAGCGGTATGCCGAGCGGCTGGCCTTCGCCGACGGCAATATCGGCTCCCTGCTCCGCAGGCGTTTTCATGATACCGAGTGATATGGGATTGACACTCATGACATATTTCGCTCCGGCTGCGTGGACAAGTTGTCCCAACGTTTCGGCATCCTCGATGAGTCCGTAATAATTAGGTTGCTGTACGAGAAATCCCGCCGCAGCATCGTCGAGCATATTTTCCAGGGCTTCCGTCGCGGTAACGCCGTCTCGCGCGGGAACAACAAGAAGCTGTCTGTCCGAACCGTTACAATACGTCTGCATCGTACGGATCGTCGCCGGATCGGCAGCGGCAGAGACCAGCATCTTTGTCCGCTTGCGTTCGACGCACATTGCCACCGCTTCGGCAGCCGCCGAAGCGCCGTCATAAACGGATGCATTCGAGACATCCATCCCCGTAAGACGGCATATCATCGTCTGAAACTCGAAAATGGACTGGAGTATGCCCTGCGAAATCTCGGCCTGGTAAGGCGTATAGGCCGTAACAAATTCTTCCTTGCCGGTAACGCTTTTTACAATCGAAGGGATATAATGGTTATATGCCCCCGCCCCGCGGAAAATCGTCCCGAAACGGACATTCTTACCGGCTATGCGGCTGACGTAACGCCCGACTTCCAGTTCGGACATGCCCTCCGGCAGGTTCAATTGCTTTATTTTTATCTCACCGGGAATTTGCGAAAACAGTTCGTCGACACTCTTAAGACCTGTCTCGCGGAGCATCTGTTCGCGTTCCGACGGGCTACACGGGATATAGCTGCTCATCCGTGCGCCTCCTTTTCACAATATACCCCGTATTCCGCCGGACTCATCAACTCCGATTGTTCTGCAATATCCTCAACTTTGATAAACCAGTTTTCGTAAGCGTCTTCATTGATCAATTCAGGGCGACCTAACAGTTCTTCATTTATCTCCGTGACGGTTCCCGTGACGGGAGATATTACATCGGAAACGGCCTTTACCGATTCCACATCGCCGAAAGCGATGCCGGCGGTTACCGCATCGCCTACTTCGGGAAGGTTGACAAAAACCAGATCCCCAAGTTCCTGCTGTGCAAAATCGGAAATGCCGATACGCACGGTTGTTTCATCTATAAATTCAACCCATTCGTGGGTTTTTGCATAAAGTAAATTTTCAAGTATTTTATTCATAATCGTTATATTTAAAAAATCGTTTTTTTATATACTTTTCAGCCAAACAAAAATAACTGTCCGGACGCTTCGTAGCTTCGTTCTCCGTAACCGGGCGATTGCGACATCCGTGCGCCGCGCTCGGCGTAGTGTCTCGCTACATCGGGTTAAATTCTTAATTGATTTGCCTGACGGAACGCCGGAGAAACCGTTCTATTCCGTTTATTTCGCATCACCTAAACGTTCGTTCCTTTTTATAAAACGGCAAGGCGACCACTTCCGCGCTTACGCGCCGTCCACGCACGTCAACCTCAACCTGCGAGCCTGTGTCGACCGAATCCGCCCGGACAAGCGCCATCGCGACAGGATATTTCAAAAACGGAGCATGTGTGCCCGACGTTGTCCGTCCGATAACCGTATCGCCAAGATAGACATCCTGGTGTTCGCGTGCAATGCCGCGCCCGGTGATTTTTAACCCTATGCGTTTTATCTTGGGTTCACCTTTTTCTTCAAGCGCCTTTTTCCCTATAAAACCATCCTTTTGCATCTTAACGCCGAAGTGAAGGCCGGTCTCCAGCGGCGATATGTCTTCGTTCATCTCGTGACCGTAGAGCGGCATCGCCGCTTCGAGGCGCAAGGTATCACGCGCACCCAGTCCGCAAGGTATCAGTCCTGCGTCTTTTCCCGTTTCGAGAAGCAGGCGCCACACGCCGGGAGCGTCGTCATTCGGGAGATAAATCTCGTAGCCGTCCTCGCCGGTATATCCCGTTTGCGAGATAAGGCATGCCACTCCCCGTATCAATGATTTTTTGAAATGGTAGTATTTTGCAGGCAGATCACCCTCCTCCGGCACGAGCCTGCACATGATTTCCTTTGCACGGGGTCCCTGGATAGCCAGTTGAGCCATATCACCGGACATGTCGCTGATGGAGATTTTGCCGAAAACATGCGCCTTCATCCATTCAAAATCCTTCTGCCGGTTTGCCGCATTCACGACCACCAGGAATAAGTCTTCGTCTATCTTGTAAACCATCAGATCGTCCACGCATCCACCCTGCTCGTTACACATCACGCTGTAACGAACCTGCCCGTTTGTCATGGAAGTAAAATCGTTTGTCAGCAAATAATTAAGGTTTTTCAGCGCATCCCTGCCGAAAAACATGATTTCACCCATGTGCGACACATCAAAAAGCCCGGCAGCCGTCCGTACGGCCAGATGTTCTGCAATAATACCTGCCGGATACTGCACGGGAAGCAGATAGCCGGCAAATGGGACCATCGTCCCGCCACATGCCGTATGGCAATCATATAAAGGCGTTTTCAATTCCATGATTTTTAAGCATTATGTAAGTTAAAACTCTATAACGAAAGCGCCGCCGGCGCTTTCGTTTGCAACCGATACCACCGGCGCCGCCGTTTTCGGTATTTCTTTCGGCGGTTTACGTTTGGCGGCTATTTCTTTAGGAGAACGTTTATAGGTAGGTGTTTCTTCGATAAAATTAAGAAAAATATCATCATCCATTTCCTCCAGCGTCAGAATGACAATACTTAACGGATTAACCCGGTTTATCTTTACTTTATCGTTCGGGTCTGCACCATAGACGCCTTCAACGCGAGTTTCATTCTTTCTCCGTGTTTCATCATCCTGCTGTACTTTCAGTATTGTATTTTCATCCATTCTCTCCTTTACTTCAGGAACCGCATCAAGTCCGAATCCGGTTGCAATGAGCGTAAACTTCACTTCCTGATCCGGCAGCAGAGAATCATCTTTTCCATATCCCCAGATCATTTCGATATGTTTATCGAAACGTCCCATAAAATCATCCATGGAATTAGTCAGTTCTTCGACCTTGAAATGAGCGCCTTTCCGGGATGAGATATAAAACAGTATCCGTTTGGCATTGTAAATATTATTATTACTGAGCAAAGGAGAGTCCATTGCTTCCCGGATCGCATGATCCAGCCTGTTCTCGCCGCTTCCGAACCCGTAACTCACCAGCGCGACACCGCCGTTTTTCATCGTCGTGGTAACATCGTTGAAGTCTCGGTTGATAACACCTTTAACAGTGATTATCTCGGCGATGCTTTTAACCGCCATTGCCAGCACTTCATTCGGTTTTTTAAATGCGTCATCGAGATCGTAATCGGCGTAAATTTTGAGGCGTTCATTATTAATTACAATCAAAGCATCTACATTCCGGCTCATTTCTTCGACGGCATCCAACGCCTGAATGATTCTCGGTATTCTTTCGTAACGGAATGGAATCGTAACGATACCGACCGTCAATATGCCTCTTTCTTTCGCCATTTTAGCAAGGATCGGCCCTGCGCCGGAGCCTGTTCCGCCTCCCATGCCTGCGGCTATAAAGACCATTCTTGTACCGTCGTCAAGAAGTTGTTCCACTTCGGCACGACTCTTTTCAAATTCTTCCCTTGCTTTTTCAGGTTTGCCTCCTGCTCCCTCTCCTGAGCCTAACGTAACTTTTACCGGCACATTAACGCCGTCAAACGACTGCTTATCCGTATTACAAACGGCAAAATTAACGCCATGTATGCCCGCTTCGTACATGTAATCCACTGCATTTACGCCACCACCGCCGACGCCGATTACTTTGATAATTTTAGTTGAATCCACCGGAAAATGGAATTTCATTCCTACACTTGTATCCATATTATTTGTATTTTTCTGTTAATTCTCGCTGAATAAATCACCGAAAAGATTTCCCCAACCTTTTTTTTCTTCTTCTTTCGTCCCGGGATCTTTGGGATTTTCATCAGGTACAGGATCGGGCTTATTATTCTTTTTATTACGTCTAAATAATCCCTTTTTTATCTCCTTATCTTTTTCATCCTCCTTTCCATTTTTATCATCCTCTATAACCGGAGTAACCGGAGCTGCCGGAAACGAAACGCATTGTTTCGTGCCTTTCAACAGAAGGCTTACAACGGTCATATATAAAGGATTCCCAATTATATCATCGTCACCGCGCACCAGACCTTCGCGTATAGCGGAGTAACGCGGTTTGACTTTGCATTTTGCCTTGATCAGTTCCGGCAATTTTTTAAGTCCCGACGCACATCCGGCAAGCACAATCCCGGCGCCTAACGATTTTATCTCAATTACTTTGCTTATACGCTCGTGGACGTTTTCCACGATTTCCTTTGCACGCGCCTCAACAATTGCATTCAAATCATTCACCGGTATTTCACGGTCGGAACCTTCCATGTCGATATTTATCACTTCGTCATCTTCTTCAAACAGGGCGCTTCCGTATTCTTTTTTCAGTTTTTCCGACACCTCTTCCGTCAGTTGCAACGAAGTGATGTCACGTGTAATTAGGGCGCTCCCCAACGGGATAACCACCGAATATAACAGATCACCGTTCTTGTAAATCGTGACCGACGTTACCCCGGCACCAAAATCAACAAGGGCGCATCCCACTTCTTTCTCCTCCTTACTAAGCATCGCATCGGCCAGCGCCAGCGGCGATACGATGATACCGGCAATCTCCTTTCCGCAACGATCTTTTATACTTTTTGCAATATTCCTGCGAACGGACATTCGTCCTACAACCATTTTATAACGCGCCTCAAGTCGTTTACAAGATACGCCGACAGGATTTTTTCCCCTGCGTCCGTCAACATAATAAGTTGCGGGAACAACCTCAAGCACGTCGAGCAGGTCGGAGTTATATTTCCCGCATTGCTCTTCAAGAGTACGTATATCCTCGGCCGAAACAACCTCTCCGTCCTCAAATTTTTTCGTCTCCACATGGTCTGTGGTCCGGACAGACTGACCTCCGGCGCCGACATAAATCCTGTCAATAAAGCCTCCTTTCAGATGGCTTTCCAGTTTCCTGATAAGGGACTTAACATGATCTGCCGTATTATCAACGTTATAAATATTCCCCCTGTGAATACAGGAAGACAATGTATTTTCCGTTTCATACGCGACGATAGAAAACGTCCCGTCTGCATTTTTTTCTCCGACAATCCCCGTTATATGGGATGTCCCCAAATCAATCGCTACAATATAATCCGTCATGGCTCTTTATATTTTATTTTTTCGTGCATACAATCTGATGCTTATATTTCAAATTTATGACACTGTATTTTTCCCATCCCATTTTTGGCATCACCTGTTTGTAGAACAGGCGCAAGCGTTCCAGTTTATCTTCATAATTCTCCAGGTTCCCCAGTATAATGCGATGACTTCCTACACGGGGAATGATTTCTATATCATCAACCGACCTGACATAAATCTGCTCTATCTGGTCATTCCAGAAGTTATTCTCCTGCAAAAATAGTGCAAATTTATACAAATCAGTCGTTGCAAACGATTTTTCTATGTTTCCGCTTGCAACGGGAACATAAATTGCCTGTCCCAATGCGGAAGGCATTACTCTTCCCGATTTGTCGACATAATAACTCCCTCCGGAAGTAAACACCCGCAAGATAGGCATTTTTTGCGAAATAACAATCTTTATTTTTCCCGAAACCGTCCGGATAACTTCCGCCTCCTCTATTATTTCGTTTTTAAGAAGCTCTTTCTTAATGTTATATGTATTTATATTTTCCCCCTTCCTGTTCAACGGATAAAGACGCGCTTTTTTAAGATAAGCTACAACCTCCGTTTCTTTCAGAAAATGTTTTTCAAGACTGTCTGCTATAATCACCTCTACCTCCGTACATGGGGGAACATCATGCACGTCGCGCGCAAAAAAATAGATCGCGGCAGCGATATATGCGAACAGCAGGGTCGCCAGAATGATGTACAGTACCTTCTTCATTTTTGTTTATGCATATTTTTCGTTCAACATTTTCCGTATGGGTTCCACGAAGTTATCTATATCGCCGGCTCCAAGCGTCAGGAGAACATCCGTATCCTCTTTTTCAAGCATATTCATGAGTTCCTCTTTCCTGCAAAGCGTTTTGTCGGGAATCGTCACTTTTCCGAAAATCATTTCCGAAGCAACGCCGGGGATGGGTTCTTCACGCGCGGGATAAATATCAAGGAGGATAAGCCTGTCCAGACAGGAGAGCGCAGAGGCAAATTCATCTGCAAAATCACGGGTTCGCGTATACAGATGCGGCTGAAAAACGCCGGTCACCTTGCGGTCTTTGTAAAGCTCCTTTACCGACCGGATGCAGCTCTGCAACTCCTGCGGATGATGAGCATAATCGTCAATATACACTACACTATCGCTCTTGAACTGCAAATCGAAACGACGCTGCACTCCGGCAAAGGAGGCCATCGCCGCACGCATTTCCTCCACCGTAACGCCGTTGAGCCAAGCGACGGCCATCGCCGCGATTCCGTTTTCGACGTTTGTCCTGACGGGAACGCCCAACCGAATATCCGCGATACGAAGCTCCGGCGATACAAAATCAAAAAAGAGTTCGCCGTTTCCGGTACGTATATTTGCCGCATGAAAATCGGCCGTTTCATCGGCCGCCGAATAGGTATAACATTTCACCTCCTGCTGCAGACGGGGCGTCGCATCAATCCCTTTTTTCATAACAAGCGTTCCGCCGGGACGTATCAGGGATGTGAATTTTTCAAAACTCTCACGATAAGCCTGCGGGGTGCCATAAATATCCAGATGATCGGGATCGGCCGATGTAACGACGGCCATATAAGGCGTCAGGAAATGAAAGGAACGATCGTATTCATCCGCCTCGATCACCGTCAGGTCGCTGTGTGGCGAAAGCATAAGGTTACTGTCGTAATTTTTGAGTATGCCTCCGAGAAACGCATTACAGTCGACGGACGACTGCTTCAGCAGATGGGCTATCATCGACGAAGTCGTCGTTTTCCCGTGCGTCCCGGCCACACACAGGCCCCGCGACGAACCGGTAATACGTCCGAGCGTCTGCGAACGTTTCAGCACTTCAAAGTCGTTGCGCCGAAAATAAGCTAACTCGCTGTGCGAAGCCGGTACGGCAGGGGTATAAACAACCAGGGTTGTGTTTTTATCCCGAAAATCTTCCGGTATATGCGCCTCGTCGTCGTCGAAATGAATTGCAGCGCCCTCCGTTATCAGTTTACCGGTCAGGGCGGAGGGTGTCCGGTCGTAACCGGCCACACGCTTTCCTTTGGCAAGGAAATAGCGTATAAGCGCACTCATTCCGATGCCTCCGGCGCCTATAAAATACACAGATGATATGTCATTTAAGTTCATTCGCTTCTTTTAAAATTTAACATTCAAAGGTTCTTCTTCTCAGGAAAAGGGTGCAATTATCTTAATGACTTCGTCCACAATCCTTTCGGCGCTGTTGTGCTGCGCAAAAAGAGCGATGTGTTCGCTTAGGGATTGCAACTGCTCCCTGTCTCCAATCAAGTTGAGAGCTACCGGGACGAGCCGGTCTTCCGCCACATCATCGGAAATGAGCACAGCCGCTTTATTGTCGGATAAGGCACGTGCATTTTTCGTCTGATGATCTTCCGCCACATTCGGCGAAGGAACAAGTATTGCGGGCTTTTTCAAAAGACACAGTTCCGAGATTGTCCCCGCCCCGGCGCGTGAAACAACCAGATCGGCCACGGCGTATGCATAATCCATACGCGAAATGAAACCGGAAAACCACAGTCCTTTACAATTTTTATCTTTAAGTTCGTCCTTTAGCGAATCATAATAATAACGCCCCGTCTGCCATATTACCTGAACACCGGCGTCCAATAACGCCTGCAACCCTTTATGCACGCCACGGTTTATCGTACGCGCACCGAGGCTTCCCCCTACAATCAACAGTACGGGCTTGCCTGTTTCAAGTCCGAAATAGTCCATTGCTCCGGGATCTTTTTCCTGCATGTTTTCGATGTCTTTCCTTACCGGATTACCTGTTATAATAAGGCGATCTGCAGGAAAAAACTTGTTCATACCCCTGTATGCAACACATATTTTAGACGCCCGTTTAGCAAGCAGCCGGTTCGTCACTCCGGCATACGAATTTTGCTCCTGAATCAGGACGGGAATGTGAAGCGAAGAAGCCATCCATAAAGTAGGCCCGCTTGCATAACCGCCTACGCCTATCGCTATATCCGGCTTAAAATTGCGGATAACCTTCTTTGCCATGCCCAGACTTTTAACCAGTTTGACAATCACGCTGAAGTTTTTCAGTTTATGGGTGCGATTAAGACCGCTCACCGGCAGGCCTATAATCTTATATCCGGCAGCGGGTACACGTTCCATTTCCATCCGGTCTTCGGCGCCGATAAACAGCATTTCCGCATCCGGGAACCGGCGCCGGAGTTCATTTGCAATGGAAACGGCCGGAAAGATATGTCCTCCCGTCCCTCCTCCGCTTATTATAATTTTATATCTGTTCATTGCTTATCTTCATTTAATCAGTCACCTTTTCACCGATACGATTCACATTGGGAAACGCCTGTTCCGAAGACTCACCGGATTCATTTTCGTCCTCGTTTTCATCCCCATCTCCCATACCTGCCGAAAAACGGCTGACGCTCAAAATAATGCCGAAATAGAAACAGGTAAGCATGGTGGAAGTACCCCCACGGCTTATCAACGGCAGCGGCTGTCCCGTCACCGGTATCAGGTTGACAGCTACGGCCATGTTTACGAATGCCTGTATGACGATCAGCAAACCGCATCCGAGCGCCAGGTATTTCGGAAACAGTTTTTCGCACCGTCGCGCAATAATAGCTACGCGAAACATCAGGATCACATACAGCATCAAGACGCCTAATCCTCCTATTATAAGCCCCATTTCTTCGATGATGATTGCATAGATAAAGTCGGAATATGCCTGCGGCAGGAAATCACGCTGCACGCTGCGTCCCGGCAGTTTTCCCAGAATACCGCCCCGTGCAATGGCGATCTTCGCATGGTTTACCTGATAATTGTCGTTGTTCAGTACAAATTTATTTTCATCCTTGTCTTTACCGAAATCATCTATACGCCCTTTCCACGTCATCACCCGGTTCGGCAAATATTTATCGACGGTATCGCCGGGCATAAAACGAATCACGGCGAACATCAGTCCGCCAAACAGCAATATGCCGGTTAATAATAACACAAGTTTTTTCAACGGCGCCTGACCGACAATCATCATCAGGTAACATACGACACCCAGGAGGAGCGCCGTAGATAAATTTTCCGGCATAATAAGGGCGCATGTCAAAATAAAGCCGATCGCTGTGATCCAGAATGCTTTATCCGGCGTAAAACGTTCCTGCCGGCTCAGCATAAAAGCGACAAACACGATACATGAAAGCTTGGCAAACTCCGACGGCTGGAACTGTATCCCCATAAATGAAAGCCAACGGTGCGCCTCGTTTGCACTGACGCCTATAAAGGGCGTGATAATCAGCATGAAAATGGACACCGGAAGGAGAATGATCGCCACGGAAAAAAATTTACTCGGTATATTATGCAGCAACAGTACCGCCGCAAATCCCATAAAAAGAAATTGGGCATGTCTCACAATCGGCGTCCAGAAATAGACGTTCTTGTATGCAAGCGTGCTCGTTGCACTGTACACTTCTACCAGCGAGACAAAGCACAGGAACATGAAAATGATCCAGATGGAACGGTCTCCCTTAAACAATTTACCTGCTAATCCCATGAGTACAAATTTTTACAGGTTACGGACGCAGGCCTTAAACTGTTCGCCCCGGTCTTCATAATTCTCAAACAAGTCAAAACTCGCACAGCAGGGCGAAAGCAACACCGTATCACCTTTTACGGCCAGCCTGTACGCTTTACGAACCGCGTCCTCCATGGAGGACGCGTCTTCTATCTGCGGCGCTTTCCCGTCAAAAAACGCATGTAGCCGGCTGTTATCAACCCCAAGGAAGATCAATGCACGCACTTTTTTCCTGACAAGATACTCTATCTCGGAATAATCATTTCCTTTGTCCGTTCCTCCGAGGATAAGCACCAGCGGCGTGTTGACGCTTTGCAGGGCATACCAGCACGAATTGACGTTTGTCGCCTTCGAGTCATTTATATAATCAACGCCTCTCACGCGGGTAACCATTTCCAGACGATGCTCCACGCCGCAAAAATCGCTCAGCGAGGCGCGGATTTTTTCATCGCGTATATCCATAACCTTCGCTGCAATGCCTGCGGCTAACGAGTTATACAGATTGTGCGTCCCTTTCAGGGATAATAAATCTCTGTCCATTGTATATATACCTTTTAATGTTTCTATAATCATTTTTCCGTTTTCCACATAACCTTTCACTCCCTCTCCGGGATGCTCCGCAAACGGATATAACGCAGCTTCCGGTCTAAATTTCTTAATCCCTTCCCGAATAACCGGGTCCTCATTCCAGAAAATAAAGGCGTCCCTCGCCGTCTGATTCCGGATAATCCCGAATTTGGAGGCGACATATTCCCGGAAATCATAATGATAACGATCCAGATGATCCGGCGTTATATTCAACAAAACCGCTATATCCGCTTTAAATTCATACATATTATCCAATTGAAAACTACTAAGCTCCAGGACGTAATATTCATGCGGATTTTCGGCTACCTGTAAAGCGAGGCTGTTACCGACGTTCCCGGCCAGTCCCACATCAAGACCGGCATTTCTAAAGATATGGTACGTAAGCATCGTTGTCGTCGTCTTACCGTTGCTTCCCGTGATGCAGATCATTTTTGAATCCGTATAACGCCCGGCAAATTCGATCTCCGATATTACAGGTATATCGTTTTCGATTATCTTCCGGATAACAGGCGCTTTATTGGGTATGCCGGGACTTTTCACGACTTCGCCGGCATTAAGTATTTTTTCGTCCGTATGCATCCCTTCTTCCCATTCTATCTCATGTTCATCCAGCATTTTTTTATACTTCGGTTTAATGGACGACAGGTCGGAAACGAAGACGTCAAGACCTTCCTTCCGCGCCAGTACCGCAGCCCCCGTACCGCTTTCTCCCGCACCCAGTATGACGATTCGACGGTTCATTTCCTATCTGATTTTTAATGTGACAATCGTTAATATCGCAAGAATGATCCCTATCAACCAAAAGCGGACAACTAATTTCGATTCCGGCACAATATTATACGGGCGTTGTATAAGGGCCTGTATACCGACATTCCCCGGCTTCTGGAAATGGTGATGCAAGGGCGTCATTTTAAAAATGCGCCTGCCTTCGCCGTATCTCTTTTTTGTATATTTGAAATAACATACCTGCATCAATACGGAAATAATTTCGATAAGGAAGACCCCGCAAAGAATCGGTATCAGCAATTCCTTTCGTATGATGACGGCATAAACGGCAATAATACCTCCCAATGTAAGGCTTCCCGTGTCACCCATGAACACCTGCGCCGGAAAGGAGTTATACCAGAGGAAACCTACGGTAGCGCCGATAAAAGCAGCCGCAAAGATAACCAGTTCCTCCGCTCCGGGCAGGAACATGATGTTGAGGAAGGAGGCGAATGCTATATGCGACGACATATACGCCAATATGCCCAGCGCTACGCCCATGATTGCCGAACTGCCCGCCGCCAGGCCATCCAGCCCGTCCGTAAGATTTGCTCCGTTGGATACTGCCGTTACGATAAAGATAACGATCAGGATAAAAAACAGCCATGTTACCTCCTTTTTATAATCGCCTGCCCATGAGGCCAGCCAGGCATAATCAAAATTATTATTTTTTATAAACGGAATGGTCGTCTTCGTCGATTTCATCTCCGACGAATGAATCCGTATATCTTCTATGACATTCTGGCTGTTGGTAACCTCTACATTTTCACGGATGACAGCTTCAGGACTTAAATACAGCGTCATGCCGACAATCAATCCCAATCCCGTCTGTGCAACAATCTTGAACTTCCCCCGCAAGCCTTTCTTGTCTTTCTTGAACACCTTTATATAATCATCCGCGAAACCCAGCGTCCCCAGCCAAACGGTTGTGATGAGCATCAGTATGATATAGACATTATTGAGGCGGGCAAAAAGCAATACCGGCAACAGGATGGATATGATGATGATGATTCCTCCCATAGTCGGGGTGCCTTTCTTATTCAGCTGTCCCTCAAGCCCGAGATTCCGGACCGGTTCACCAATCTGCAAACGTTGCAATTTGTCAATTATATACCGCCCGATAGTCGTCGAAATAAACAGGGCAAACATGACTGCCATTCCGGAACGGAATGATATATATTTAAACATACCGGCGCCCGGGAAGTCAATCTGGTCTAAATAAGCAAACAGGTCGTACAACATAATTCAACTGTTAATTATCTATTTTAAATATTTCGTGTATAATCTCCTTGTCGTCAAAATGATACTTTACTCCTTTAATCTCCTGATAATCTTCGTGCCCTTTTCCGGCAACGAGTATTACATCCCCTTTTTTAGCAAACGTAACCGCCGTTTTGACCGCCTGTTTACGGTCTGTTATGCAAATCGTCCGTTCCCTGTCGCCCGCATTAAGTCCGGCTGTCATATCATTGATTATATCATCCGGTTCCTCAAAACGCGGATTGTCGGACGTAAGAATCAGCAAGTCGCTTTGGCGGGCAGCTTCTTTCGCCATTAAAGGACGTTTTCCCTTATCGCGGTTTCCTCCTGCCCCGACGACCGTAATAACACGTCCGCCGCCATTAAGAACTTCACGAATACCACTCAGTACATTTTCCAATGCGTCGGGCGTATGTGCATAGTCGACGATTGCCGTGAAACCCTGAGGCGAACAGATCGTTTCAAATCTTCCGGATACGGGACGGAGCGTGCTCAATGCGATCAATATATCTTCGGTATCTTCGCCCAGTGCGACTGCCGCGCCGTAAACGGCCAGTAAATTATATGCATTAAAACGGCCGATGAAATGGGTATATACATCACGGCCGTTTATGTACATTTCCGTTCCGTCAAAATGCGACTCCACAATCCTGCCTTTAAAATCGGCCACCGTACGCAACGAGTAGGTCCGTTTACGCGCCGGCGTATTTTGCAGCATGACCGCTCCCGATTTGTCGTCGGCATTGGTCAGTGCAAACGCGGATGCAGGAAGATCATCAAAAAACCGTTTCTTGGCTTTCAGGTAATTTTCTACCGTTAGATGATAATCCAGGTGATCGCGCGTAAGGTTTGTAAAAATCCCTCCGTTAAAATCCAGTCCACTTATCCGCTTCTGATCTATCGCATGAGAACTTACTTCCATAAATGCATATTCGCAGCCTGCGTCAACCATTTTCGCCATCAGGCTGTTTATCGTGAGCGGGTCGGGCGTTGTATGCGATGCGGGAATTACTTCGCCGTCAATATAATTACATACGGTAGAAAGCAATCCGGCCTTATATCCCAGTTTGCGGAAAAGGTTATACAGCAAGGTGGCGACCGTTGTCTTCCCATTTGTACCCGTAACGCCGACTACCGTCATCTGGCTTGAAGGTTCCCCATACCAGGCCGAAGCAATACGTCCCAAAGCGTCAGCCGAATCGGGTACGATAATAAATATAATATCCCTGCGGGCGGCATCCGCCGCATGTCCGCCCGCACCAGCAGCGGCCGCAACATCAACGGCATGTTCGCATACGACGGCAACAGCTCCCTTTTCAACAGCTTTCCCCGTATAATCATGTCCATCGACGGCCGTTCCCTTCACGGCGACAAACAGCGAACCCGGTTCGACAAGCCTCGAATCCGACTGTACTCCGGTTATTTCAGGGTCATTTTCTCCCGACATTCCGCCAAGACCTGCGATATTTATCAATTCGGATAACTTCATACATATATTGTTTTATATTCATCATTTTAATGTCAATACAACCGTCTGTCCCGGCGTCGCTTTGCTGCCTTTCCCAACGGATTGTGACACAACGCATCCCTTTCCCGAAAGAGATACCCGCAATCCGCAGTTTTCGAGTGCATATACGGCATCTTTAGCTCCCATACCGGTAACATCGGGAACAAGAGACCCGGTCAGAGGCAGTTCCCTCAAGGTAATACCTTTACTGTTTTCATTTGCAGTCACAAATTTCGAGTTAACTTTACCGGTTGTATTTGATTTTATTTTAAGTTCATCCATTACATTTTTCAATGCGCTGTAATCTCCGTTTTTCACATGCGGATAAAGGATTTTCAACGAATCATCCGAAACTTTTTTTATATCGAACACCGTACAGTTCGCATAAATCTTTTCGGCAATCTCCTTTACGACCGTACCGCACATCAGCCCTCCCGACGGAAGTCCCACCCGCGGGTGCGAGACGACAACGATACATGTATAAAGCGGATTTTCGTACGGAAAGTATCCGCAAAAAGACACGTTATGACCGGCTGTCCGGTATACCCCGCCGCTTGCAATCTGCGCTGTGCCTGTTTTCCCGGCAATCGTTATCACCTCCGAGCGGGCAGGTTTCCCTGTCCCGTCCCGGTGAGCCGGCGAAGGGTCTTGATAATTTACCACATTATACAGCATATCTTGTACGATTTTCAACACGCGTTCCGAACAGATTTCCGGTATGACAACTTCCGGGTCAAAATGTTTGACAACCTTACCGTTTTTCATAATATCCTTCACGAACATCGGGCGAACCATTTTCCCGTCATTCGCGATTGCATTGAAAAAAGCGAGGGTCTGGATTGGCGGGATCTGCACTTCGTATCCGAAAGACATCCACGGAAGCGACATCCTCGACCAGTACCGGTCGTTCGGCCAACGTAATTTCGCTTTTCCCGCACCGGGAATTTCAACTTTGAGATCTGCATCCATCCCGACACGGTGAAGACCTTCTACGAATTTTTTAGGATTCTTTTCATATCCTTTCAGGATGATTTTGGCGATGCCTACGTTAGAAGAATACCAGATGGATTTCTCGGCAGTAATCATACCATACCCTCCGCGATGAGCGTTATGGTCGTTAATTTTACTGTTCGCATACGCATACACGCCCTTATCCACATCGACCGGCGTTCCGGGTTCCACCACCTTGTCTTCGAGAGCGACCATCATTGCCGCTACTTTGAACGTAGAGCCGGGTTCTATCACATCAGCAACGGCATGGTTCACCGTTTCGGCAAAACGGCCGGGTCCTACCCGTCCCAAGTTTGTAATCGCTTTTATCTCTCCCGTTTTAACTTCCATAACGACGGCCGTTCCGGCGTCCGCATCAAGCTCTTTAAGTTTATCCGTAAGCGCTTTCTCTACCAAATCCTGGATATTTATATCTATGGTAGAGCGGATATCCATGCCGTTTTCCGGTTCAACCGCAACAATATTCGTCCACCTCCCGCCTACACGCTGCACGGAATTTAATCCGGCTACGCCACGAAGCAGAGAATCATATTGCAGTTCCAGCCCGTTCTTTCCCCTCGTGACCCCAAGCGAATCAATTTCGCTATAAATATCTCCTATTGTACGCGAGGCGAGCATACCGAACGGCTTTTGACGTTGCATCATTTCTTTTGTAGAAAAGCCGCTACGAGTCCAGTGATAACGGAGGAAAGGGTATGCCTTTATCTCTTTCAAGTCGGCATACGACACACGTCCTTCGTACAGGGGATACTGGCGTTTCTTCGATTTAAGTCCTTTCAACAAGTGTGCTTTATAACCTGCAGCCGTACGGTTTTTCAACTTCCGGGAAAGATAATAGGATAGGGAATCCACACTGTTATGCCTGGATTTATAAAACGAATCCACTGCAAATCCTTCCGCTCCGAAATCCATATACAGATAATATTGGGGAGCGCTTGTCGCCATAATCCGGTCATCGTCCGAATATATATTTCCACGCGCAGGGTTAACCAGGAGATCCGGCTGTTTCGAACTTTCGGCCACCTTAAGCCATTCCTTCCGTTCTGTCACACCGATCCTGAACGCCGAGACAAGTATGGCAATCGCTACAAATCCCAGAAATACAGTGATAATAAAGTAACGGAAAAATATACCTTCATCTTTTTCGTTTACTTTCCCGACTGTTTTTTTTGACGACATTTCTTTTGACGGCATCCGCATTAAATTTATCTAACGTTTATAAATATCGTGAATCTCTTATTTATGAAGTTTATAAGGAGGCGTTTTCGCTTTTTCAAGTCCCAGTCCCTGCCGTTTAACAAGTTCTTCCACTTGCGACGGACGGGTATTGCTTGTCAGCCGGGTGGAAATAAATAACGCTTCGGACTTCACGTCTTTCAACTGTTCCTGAAGACGGTCTATCTCGCGGAGCTTTATTATGCAGGTATAGCGGTTGCTGATATAGAAGAAAAACAACAGTACGATGAGCACAATCATTTTCGTATGTTTAATCACAAAATCTTCTTTCAGCATACCCCCACCCAGAATATACATCACAGAAATACGTTTTTTCTTTTTTGTCTCTCCCATAAACATTCATATTTTTTGCCCAGTCAGAGCTTTTCCGCTATCCGCAGTTTTGCGCTCCTCACACGGGGATTTTTTTCTATTTCTTCGCTCGAAGGAATCACTGCCTTACTTAACATACGCAATGGCGACTGAACATTCCCGTAAAAATCCCGAATAACATTCCCGTCGAAATTTCCGGCTTTCATGAAGTTTTTCACTAACCGGTCTTCCAGCGAATGATACGTTATGACCACCAGCCGGCCTCCGGGTTTAAGCAATTTAAGCGACTGCATCAGTAATTCACGCAAAGCCTGCATTTCCTGATTCACTTCTATGCGCAAAGACTGAAAAACCTGCGCCAGAAACTTCTTTTCTTTTTCCTTGCCGGAAAAAGGCGCCAGTATCGCCAGCAAATCGGAGATTTTTCGCAACGGATTTGATGCCCTCGCTTTTACGACCGACGAAGCGATCTTGCGTGAGTTCCTCAACTCGCCGTATAGATAGAACACATCCGCCAGCCTTTCCTCCGGATACTTGTTCAGCACATCGGCGGCCGTTTGTCCTTCGCGGTTATTCATGCGCATATCAAGCATTCCGTCAAAACGAAACGAGAAGCCGCGACTTTCATCATCCAAGTGATGCGACGACACGCCTAAATCTGCAATAAGACCATTCATCTCTTTTTCCTTATAATAACGCATAAAGTTCGACAAATAGCGAAAATTGCTGTGAACAAACGTAAACCGTTCATCATCCGGAATATTTTTCCCGGCGTCGGCGTCCTGGTCAAAGCCATATAAACGGCCGTTCCCGTCCAATTTTTCCAGAATCCCGCGCGAATGACCTCCGCCTCCGAAAGTAACGTCAACATAATGCCCCGAAGGTTTTATATTCAAACCTTCAATACTTTCCCCAAACAGAGCAGGAACATGATATTTCAATTCTTTTTCAATCATTATCAAGCGTTTATCATCATTAAAAAGACGTAACAATCTGATTAGACGGGTAAAATTATACATTTTTCGCATCCTGTACAAAGAAATATATAAAAAAGTTTTCAACATCTCACTTTTATGCGGAAAATAAGTACGGTACCGGTAGCATATTGTGTGTATGATGTGTCGTAAAATTCAGGTACAATTAAACAGCAAAACATTAAATTGAGGAGAGAGAAGATGCAAATGTCATTAACTATTCATTATTTTGTAACAGCAAAAGACCTTTTTGAAATAAATTATTACTATTTTTGCGCGTCCAAAAGTCAACTTTATATGGATGCACGTATAGATGTAAAGCAGATTTTAAAAATGAAGTTAAAGAATAAGGCCGGCAAAATCCCTGATTTTGTTGTGAATTACCTTATTCGTATAATCCATCAGGACGAAATCAACGAAATCCTGAGAAGGTATAAAGAGCTGCAAGGCGTCGATTTCATGGAGGCGTTAGTAGATTATTTTAATGTTAGCCTGAACGTTAAGCACGAAGAAAACCTCCCTCCCGGCGAAGGGCGATACATCTTCGCCTCCAATCATCCGCTCGGAGGATTTGACGGGATCTGCCTGTCATACCTGATCGGGAAACATTATAAGGGAAATGTCCTGTATTTCGTAAATGACCTGTTGCTTGCCATACCTAATCTGCGTTCAATATTTGTTCCGGTCAACAAACACGGCGCCCAAAGCAGAGAAGCAGCTAAAAAAATCGAAGAAGCTTACTCATCCGCCAACCAGATCATTACGTTTCCTGCGGGATTATGCTCGCGCAAACACAAAAAGGAAATAAGAGACCTGGAGTGGAAAAAATCCTTTATACAAAAGGCTGTTGAACACAAAAGAGATATCGTCCCCATCTATTTCGAAGGCCGTAATTCGGATTTTTTTTACCGTCTGGCAAATTTTAGAAAGCGATGTGGGCTAAAAATAAATCTGGAAATGCTATATTTGCCGGACGAAATGTTCAAAAACAAAAATAAAGTATTTGATATTCATTTCGGTAAGCCTATATCGTGGAAAACATTTGATTCAAGCAAAAAAATGACCGAATGGGCGGAATGGATGAAAGAAGAAGTATACAAACTCGTAGAAAATTAGATAGAAAATATTATGCAGAAAATAATAGATCCGATAGATAAAAAGATTCTCAAAGCTGAGCTTACTCCGGAAAAAAAATTAAGGAGTACAAACAAATCTAATAATGAAATATATATCATAACCGCACAGGATGCTCCGCATACCATGCTCGAAATAGGCCGTTTGCGCGAAATCGCTTTCCGTTATTACGGAGGAGGAACGGGATTGGCTTGCGACATTGACGAATTTGACACGATGGAAGGCGCTTACCGGCAACTCATAGTCTGGAATCCGAAAGAAAAAGAAATACTTGGAGGCTACCGTTTTTTGTGCGGCTCCGACGTCCGTTTTGACGAACAGGGAAAGCCCATACTTGCTACATCTCACTTATTCAACTTTTCCGAAAATTTCCTTACGAATTACCTGCCGTACACGGTAGAGTTAGGCCGCTCTTTCGTTTCGCTCGATTACCAGGCTACGCTCGGACACACAAAAGGCGTCTTTATCCTCGATAACCTGTGGGACGGGCTTGGAGCATTGTCGGTCATCGACCCGTCGTTAAAATATTTCTATGGAAAAGTTACCATGTACAATACTTACGACACGAAAGCGCGTGACATGATATTATACTTCCTCAAATTACATTTTCCCGACAAAGACCATCTTGTCACGCCGATATATCCGTTAGAAACCAACTCCGACGAAGAAAAACTGGCCGGACTGTTCAATAACAACAACTTCAAGGAAGACTACAAAGTGCTGAACCATGAAGTGCGCAAACTCGGCATTAACGTGCCGCCGTTAGTAAACGCATACATGAGCCTCTCTCCCAAGATGCGCTCATTCGGAACAGCTATCAACAAAGAATTTGGCGATGTCGAAGAAACCGGCATACTCATCGCAATAAACGAAATCCTCGAGGAAAAGAAAGAACGCCACATGGAAACATTCCTCAAAGACGTAAACATCGACCAGATTCAGATCATAAAAGTGAACTGAAGGAAAATTTATACCGGTTTGCAGTAACGTCCCGCAGGGATATATCAGTATTTCATTGATATGGTATAATTCCCGGAAGGCAGGACGCCCAGGCAAATGAAAGGCGCATCTTTCACTTTTGCCGTTTTCTGCACGTTTCCATTGGTTGTTACCTCATATTTCTTCGATAGCAAAGGCAAATAAACTTCGCTTTCCATATTGGCCGGTATCGTCAGTCGCATGTGGTATTCGCCGTTCCTGTTTTCAATTTCCAGGCGGATCGCTCCTTTTATCGTAGGGATAACGGCCTTTGCGCGGGAGAGCGACGCCAACTGCGGTTTGACGCGAACTTTATCAAATCCGGGCGCTAACGGTTCGACGCCCATCAGTTTCCGCGGGATTATATTGGCGGGAGCCGCCCCCCAGATATGGTTCCAGTCCTGATTCGGTTTGTACTTGTTGTCCCATGCTTCCAGCGAGATAGTGGAACCCACGCGTATCATGTTATACCAGCTTCTGTCGTCCGTTTTTGTCAGCAGATGTAGCGCATATTCCGCATCCGAAGCCTCATACAAAGCCTCCATCAGGAACTGCGAACCATATACGCTACAAGCCATTTTGCGGCTTTGTATGAAATCCAGGATATTTTTCATCTTGCCGGAAGGCGCCATCCCGAAAACCACGGGAAACATATTCGCATGTAATGACGAGTGGCCGGTCGTGTCGCCATCAACATAATAGCCGTTCTTGCTGCTGAAAAACGTTTTATTAAAACGGGCAAGAAAACGTCCGGCCTCGTTTTTGAAATACGACGCATCGTCTTCCATGTTCAGCACATCCGCTATTTGGGTCATAAGTTTCAATGCTTCATAATGATAAGCATTTGTTACGGCGTTGTAGTCGGTAAAGACAAAACCGTCGGCTTCGCCGCCTTCCTGCTTGTTTAAGCCAAGAATACCCGTATGGGGCCAGTCTACGATGTCCCCGATTTTTCCCTTGAAACGGATCGTTTTCAAAAATTCAGGCGTCTGAAGTCCGGTTGTGGTACTGATCAAACCGTTTTTCTCCCTCAGTTGCATCAGTGTCCGGGCTTTCAGGATATCATAATTTGCCTTCAGGGAACGGCTGTCGCCGGTATACATGTAATCATACCATGCGATAATCACGGCCTGCAAAATCCATTCCGTCGGCCACGTAGGGTATGCAAGCAGATACTCATGCGAGCGGCGCGCCATCGAATATTCCCGGTCTACCGCATAATGGCAAAGCTGATTGATCAAAGCATCCGCTTCGTAGGGTATACGCTCGCGGTCGCCGTCGACATAAATTCCCGTAAACGAAGTCGCTTTCACCGAATATTTACACAGTTCCCAGATCTGATTGAGCGTATCATTGCTACACTCGAAAAATGAAGCCGACCCGTCGAACGGATAATGAACCGTTTCCCGCACTACATCAGTCGCCGCCAGCGGCTTTTCGTAACCCTCGATTTCGCAATACCTGAAAGGCAATACTTCACCGGTATAACCGGGCATCAAAATGGCAGCGCTCCCGGTATTACGCCTGGCTATTTTTATCCGGTAAGTGTGCGTTCCTTTCATCAGTCCGACGGAATAACGGTGATAACGTATTGTCCCGCCGGGATGTCTGTCAATCCTCCCGTCCGACAAACATTCTCCCAGATGGACGATGACGCTGTCTTTATCCGTATCCGACGCAAGTTTCAGAACCGGTTGCCCGAAGGCGTCCTTTCCAAAATCCACGAGAATGGCCGATATCCCGATATTTTTTATATGAACGGGATGTTCGAGCGATTTTACCTGCGGATAAAAGCAGGCGGCATATTCCGACATTCCGGCTGCCGTGCGGAATGCCTTAATATCCGACCATTCGCTTTCCCCTTCCGTACCGGTAACGGTTTTCACGCGCCAGAAATAATTCTTTTCCGGCAGCAGGGCGTCTCCTCCGTACAATACGGAAGTAGAGCGACGGCTTTCCACCACGCCGCTATCCCAGACGTTACCCTTTCCCAAAACGGCGTCTTCCGGATTATCCGCTACAATAATCCGGTAAGAAGTCTGATACGTTGCATTTGTTTCACCCGGAACAATCCAGCTAAATGAAGGATATACAGATCCGATTTCAACATATTGAAGAGGTTCTATTGCGTCTCCCGTCTGCCACACAGGCACATTCGATGCATAGCCGTTTTGCCAGGTATAATCCGTATGTTCAACCAGATCCGTCAATAAACCGTACGG
>JAISYY010000266.1 GCA_031269635.1 Tannerella sp.
TCATGGGGGCTTCGGGATCCGGCAAGAGCACGCTGTTAAATATACTGGGCATTTTAGACGTCTATGATTCGGGGGAATATTACCTCGACAATCAATTAATAAAGGACTTGAGCGAGAGCCGCGCCGCGACGCTGCGCAACCGGATGATCGGGTTCGTTTTCCAGTCGTTCAACCTTATTTCGTTCAAGAACGCGATGGAAAACGTCGCTTTGCCGCTCTATTACCAAAGCGTGTCGCGCAAAAGGCGGAACGTCCTGGCGATGGAATACCTGGATAAAGTCGGGCTGAAGGACTGGGCGGAACACATGCCCAACGAAATGTCGGGGGGACAGAAACAACGCGTGGCGATCGCACGGGCGCTCATCGCAAAGCCGCAGGTGATACTCGCCGACGAACCTACCGGTGCGCTCGACAGCCGGACGACGGTCGAGGTAATGGAACTGCTGCAGGAGGTGAACCGCGACGGCATGTCGATGATCATCGTTACGCACGAGAAAGCCGTTGCCGACGCAACGAGCCGCATTATACACGTGAAAGACGGACTGATAGAAAAAGGCGATGTTTGATTTTGACAATTTCCGCGAGATATGGAGTACGATGAGGAAGAACAAACTTCGTACGTTCCTCACCGGCTTTTCCGTCGCATGGGGTATCTTCATGCTGGTGGCCCTGCTGGGTGCGGGTAACGGGCTGCGGAACGGCGTTATGTACAATTTCCGCGACATGGCGGACAACCGCATCGAGATGTGGCCGCGCTACACGTCAAAGCCGTGGAAAGGGATGCGGCCGGACAGGAGGTTGACGTTTAAGGACGAAGATTATTATATGCTTAAGAAGGAACACCCCGAAGTTGACCTCTGCTCTGCGACGATCAACCACAGCGATACGCTGACGTACAACAGGGAATATTTTACCGGCGGGACGAACGGCGTTTTTCCCGACCATGCAAAGATTAATTTCATACAGTTTCACGCGGGCAAGGGGCGTTTCATAAATGATATGGACATACGCGACCGGCGGAAGGTCATCGTGTTGAGTCCGCGTATGGCCGAAGTGCTGTTCCGCGACAGGGAGCCGCTCGGGGAGTTTGTCCGCTGCGGATCGGTCATGTTCCGGGTCGTCGGCGTCTATTACGATAAGGACATGAGCAACAGTTCGCCGGCCTATATCCCCTTCTCGACGGCGCAGTTGTTATACAATAAGGGGCGGGGCTTCTACAACCTTACGTTCACGGTAAAAGGCGTAACGACCGAAGCCGAGAACGAGGCGTTCGAGCAGCGCCTCCGCGCGAGCCTGGCCGTACGGCACAAGTTCGACCCCACCGACCGCTCGGCTATCGGTATGTGGAACACGGCCAACGCCATGCGGACGTTCGGCAACATGATGAACGGCATCCTGCTTTTCATCTGGATTGTCGGCATCGGCACCCTGATGGCGGGCATCGTAGGCGTGAGCAACATCATGCTGGTGACGGTCCGCGAACGTACCCGCGAAATAGGCATACGCAAAGCCGTCGGCGCGAAACCGGCCTCCATACTGAAACTTATCATTTTCGAGTCGATCCTGATCACCGCGGCGTTCGGGTATGTCGGGATGATTTCCGGTATCGGGCTGACGGAGGGCATTGACTACATCATGACCGTGTCGGGCGCCAACAGTGCGCCGGCAGGGGCCAGGCCGGGCGAGAACCTGACGCTGTTCCGCCACCCGGTGGTGAACCTCGGCATTGCCGTGTCGGCCACGATCATATTGATTGTCGCAGGCGTATTCGCCGGGTACTTCCCGGCGCGGAAAGCAGTAAAAATCCCGGCTATTGAGGCCATGAGGGCAGAATAACTTATAAAAACGGTAACGATTATGTTTGACGCTGACAGATGGATAGAAATATGGGTGACGATCACCCGCAACAAAACACGTAGCCTGCTTACCTGTTTCGGTGTATTCTGGGGCATCCTGATGCTTGTCATCCTGCTTGGTTCGGGCAAGGGGTTGAAAAACTCCATCTTCAAAAACGTCGACGGCTTTGCCACTAACTCCCTGTTTTTCTATACGGATCGCACGAGCGAGCCTTACCACGGGTTCAACAAGGGACGTTACTGGGCAATGCGCAACCGCGACGTCGAAGCGATACAAAAAGAAGTGAAGGGTATCGACGCCCTGTCGCCTATTATCTGGGGGAACCGGGCGGATAAGAATATCGTTTACGGCCAGGTGTCGGGAACGTACAATGTGAAGGGTGTTTACCCGGCTTATTTCAGGATCGAGCGGCAGAATCTTCATTTCGGCCGCCTGCTGAACGATATCGACATGCAGGAAAAACGGAAGGTGTGCCTGATAGGCACAAGGATATGTGAAGAACTTTTCAAAAACGAAGACCCCTGCGGGAAATATGTCCGCGTGAACGGGCTTTATTATCAGGTTGTGGGCGTGGTGCAGCAAATTGCATCGGGCGTAAATATAGGCGGACGGGCGGAAGCCTCCGTGTTCCTGCCTTTCAGTACGATGCAGCAGACGCTGAACCAGGGCGACATCCTGCATTTCCTGTGCCTGAGCGCCCGCACGGGACATCCGATACCGCAAATGATTGACGACGTAACGGGCATCCTGAAACGGCAGAATGAAATCTCGCCGGACGACGCGCAAGCGGTAGGGGTACTGAACCTGGCCGCGCAGTTCGGCATGTTTGAAAACCTTTTTGCCGGGATTGACATCCTGGTATGGCTCGTCGGGCTGGGTACGCTGCTGGCCGGGATCATCGGTATAAGCAATATCATGATGGTTACGATAAAGGAACGGACGCGGGAAATCGGCGTGCGTCGCGCACTGGGGGCAAAGCCCTGGAATATCATCTCGCAGGTGATGACGGAAAGCCTTGTCCTTACGGCGCTTGCCGGACTGCTGGGGCTGAGCGTGGGCGTGTTCCTGCTGGATTTGACCGACAGGATTTTGTCGGCGCAACCGTCCGCCGACAGCGATGGCGTGGCGATACTTCATCCGGGCGTTAACATCGGCACGGCGGTCGCCGCAACAGTCGTATTACTTGTATGCGGGTTGTGTGCGGGACTTATACCGGCCTGGAGGGCCATGCAAATCAAAGCGATTGATGCGATACGGGACGAATAAACAGAAAATTTAAAATTATTAGATATGAAGAACAGGGTAGTAAAAAAAATTATGCGGATCATTCTGCTGTCATTTGTGGGATTGGCCGTCCTGGGCACATTCTTCTTTTTGTGGAAGAAGGCTCAGCCGGTAGTGGTTGTTTACGGGATTGTCAGCCCGGAAACGGGAACCGTAGAGACGAAAACGGTTGCAACGGGAAACGTCGAACCCCGTTACGAGATTCTCATCAAACCGCAAATATCGGGTATCATCTCCGAACTGATGAAAGAGGCCGGACAAAGTGTGAAGACGGGCGAAATCATTGCCACCGTGAAGGTCATTCCCGAAATGGTGCAGCTTAACAGTGCGGAATCGCGCGTCAACCTCGCGAAAATAAACCTCAACCAGTTGGAAAATACCTTTAAACGCGACGAACAGTTGTTTAACCGGGGAATCATGACGGCTGAAGAGTACGACGTTTCCAAATCCAACTATCTCAAGGCGAAGGAGGAAGCCGCGAACGCCCGGAACGCACTCGAAATCGTCCGCGACGGTATCGCTAAAAACTCGAACGTGGCAAGCACCACGCAAATACGCAGCACGATCACCGGTATGATTCTCGACGTCCCCGTGAAAGTGGGAAATTCCGTCATACAAAGCAATAATTTCAACGAAGGAACGACGATTGCGGCGGTTGCGGATATGAACGACATGATATTTAAGGGTTATGTTGACGAAACGGAAATAGGACGTATCCACGAGGGGATGTATATAAAACTCACGATCGGGGCGCTGGAAAGCCAGGTGTTCGATGCGGCGCTCGAATATGTTTCGCCCAAAGGCGAGGAGAAAAGCGGTGCTATTCAGTTTGAAATAAAGGCGGCGGTGACGATCCCCGACAGTGTCTTCATCCGCGCCGGATACAGCGCTAATGCCGAAATCGTCCTTAAGCGTGCGGAAAATGTGATGACAATTCCCGAAAGTACAGTCGAGTTTAGCGGCGATTCGGCATTTGTTCATCTGCTGAAGGTGGAAAAGCCGAAACAGGTTTTTGAAAAACATGCTATCAAAACCGGCCTTAGCGACGGCATAAAGATTGAAGTCACCGAAGGTCTTGCGCACGAAGATAAAATACGCGGGGCCGCCGTTAATAAAGAGAACTGAACTGTTAACTGTTAATGGTTAACTGTTAATGGTTAATGGTTAATGGTTAATGGTTTATTT
Organism: Tannerella sp.; assembly: GCA_031269635.1. Classification (GTDB taxonomy): domain Bacteria; phylum Bacteroidota; class Bacteroidia; order Bacteroidales; family Tannerellaceae; genus Tannerella. Next base: position 4,327 of record JAISYY010000266.1, read on the forward strand.
TTAATGGGTTACTGATTATTCATTCATTTATCATTAAGTATTATAATTATGAAATTGATTATTGCAATATACGCTGCCGCTGCCGCACTGCTGCTTCCGGCTAATATACAGGCGCAAGTTGATGATACGAAACGGTATGACATGGCGCAACGGGAAAATAACCGCTCCTTTTCTCCTCTGCCCGGGCGCCGGCAGTCGGGACTGCTTCCGGCTTCGTCCTTCGCCGGCGTACCGCAGGATATTTCGGGTAAGGGAGTAAAGGTTTGGTCATTGCAGGAATGTATTGATTATGCCAACGAACATAACCTGGATGTAAAAATGCGGCAAGCCGGCATCGACCGGCAGGAAGTCGTTCTTAATACGGCGCGGAACCGGCGCCTGCCCGACCTCTCGGCGAACGCTTCACATTCTTTTTCGTTCGGACGCTCCGCTTCCGGTTACGACAACACGTATCAAGACCGCAATTCACGCTCTACGCAATGGTCGGCGGCAACATCCGTCCCGGTTTTCACCGGTTTCCAGATAAATAACGAAATCGCAGTGGCAAAACTTGACTTGCAAGCCGTAGCCGCCGAACTCGAAAAGGCAAAAGAAGATATGGAAATCACCGTCACAACCTCTTATCTCCAGATTCTGTACTACAGGGAAATGCTTGAGATTGCCGGTAAACAGGCCGGTTTAAGCAGGGAACAGTTGGAGCGCATAAAAAAGATGTATGATAACGGACGGGCTTCCGAAGCGCAGATATACGAAGTTGAAGCGCAGCTTGCCAACGACGAACTGTCGGTCGTGCAAGCCGCATCCGACCTGCAAATGGCTATCCTCAACCTGACGCAACTGCTGGAACTGCCCACGCCCGAAGGTTTTGACGTGGAAGAGCCGGCGGACGACGTCTCTTTCATCCTTGTACGCAAACCGGATATCATTTTCGAAACCGCCCTGACCACACGCGCTTCGGTACGCGCCGAAGAATTTCGCCTCAAAAGCCGGGAAAAGAACATCGACCTTGCCCGGGGCGCCTATTATCCTACCCTTTCCTTCGGCGCCGGATACGGCAATAACTACTACGCTATAAACGGCTTCGACAATACGTCTTTTTCCGAACAGCTCAAAAACAACCGGAACGAATATTTCGGCCTGACACTCCGCATCCCCCTGTTCGACCGTTTCGTAACCCGCAATAATGTTCGTTCGGCAAAACTGAACATGTACTTGCAGGAACTTCAACTCGAAAACACAAAGAAATCCTTATACAAAGAAATACAGCAGGCATACTACAACGCCGTGACGTCGGGCGAAAAATACAAGTCATCCGAAGCGGCATACAAATCCGCCGAAAAAGCGTTCGGCTATATGCAGGAAAAACTCAACAACGGACGCGCAACCATGTATGAATACAACGATTCGAAAACCGGTATGACCCGCGCACTGTCGAACCGCACACAGGCGAAATACGATTTCATCCTCCGCAAAAGGATACTGGAGTTTTACGAACGGCAATAGCGAGTCGGTAAGGCGCCGGTGCCGGGAATCACACAGTTCGTGCAAAAGTAATAAAGGCCATCCCCTGAGCGGGACAGCCTTTATTAAAGTTTCTGCGATAACGGCGAATCCTTCTAAATCCTGTAATATTCCTCCCAGCCCGAACGTGGGGGAGCGCCTGCCAACATAGCGTTTGCAAACGGATTATTGGTGATCTGTTTCTTCGCAGTATCGAACTCAAGTTTCGTGTTTAGACGTTGTGCCAGAACGCCGAGGCAAAATACCTGGCTCAACGGGCCTGCAACTTCAAACGGCGAACGCGTTTTTTCCTTACCCAAACATGAAAGCAGGAAGTTTGCATAATGGTTTGACGGGGATTTTGGGACTTCAGGCAGTTTTGCCTCCATTTCCTTTGCCTTTTCATCCGGTATAATCGAAAGCGTACTCCCATGAGAACCGCCTTTGAATGTCAATGTTTTACTGTATATTTCCTTTCCCGGATTAAGTTTCAGCGGCTGAAACTTTCCACCCGCCACGGGAGGAATATTCGGATCGACCTCCGACACGCCATATCCTTCCGGAACGGGAGGGATATTATCCAGTCCGTCGTGCCATGTAATATCCAGCGCCGGCATGTTCTTCCTTGCTGCAAAACGGAACAATATGGTAGAAGACATCGGGAAGAAGTAATCGTTGTGCTCTTTCAGCCTCAACGGATTGATTTCGTAGGGCAATCCAAGCTCCAGGAACTGGTGTATGGTATCAATAATATGCGCTCCCCAGTCGCCTAAGGCGCCCATCCCCAGGTCATACCAGCAACGCCAGTTTCCATAATGGTACCGCTCATTAAATTCATGATACTGTACCGCCATGTTCCACGTGTCCCAGTCAATACCTGCAGGCATCGGTTCCGGGGCCGGGTATTTGAAAATACGCGAATCCCAGCCATGCCAGCGGCGGGAAGAGTTCATGTGTGCGGTAACAGCCGTTACGTCTTTTATGATACCGGCCTCTTTCCACGCTTTAAACTGGAAATAATTGCCTTCCGAGTGTCCCTGGTTACCCATTTGCGTAACAATCTGGGGATTCTTCTTCGCTGCTTCAATCATAAGTTCGCCCTCAAGGAAAGTACGGCACATGGGTTTTTCAACATATATATGTTTCCCTTCCCTAATCGCGTGTATCACTACCGGATAATGTGCAAAATCGGGAATACCGGCGCACACGGCGTCAAATTTATTGCCGAACTTATCGAACATTACCCTGAAATCCTTGAAACGGGCTGCATCGGGAAACATATTCATTATTTCCTGCGTATGTTTGGCACCCATGTCAATGTCGCATAACGCCACAACGTTTGCCAATCCCGTCTTTACAAATGCCTTGATTATCTCGGCTCCTTGATAACCTATACCCACACATGCCAGATTAACCTTCTCATTCGCTCCGATAATCTGACGGTAACTCGATGCGTTCAACCCCACACCACCCATGGCTAATCCTGCTGATGCAAAAGTCGCTGTCTTTAAAAAATCTCTACGTGTAGTCATGATTCTATATTATTAATTCAATTATGATATAAATACAAACAAATATCCGCAAAGTTAAATCTTTTTTTTAAACACACAAGTGTGTGCGTAAAACATTTGTATTTTTTTAATTATCGTTCCGGTCTTTTGACCTGAGTCTGATTGTTCCGCAATTGAAAGGTTATTTTCAAT
>JAISYY010000321.1 GCA_031269635.1 Tannerella sp.
TGCCAGGGTATCGGTTTACCGATATGCAACGTAAAGGTACGGCCTCTTTGCCTGAAAAATTCGCGGGCAAAGAGCAGGACTTCGAAATTGATTTTTGAGTGAATCCGTTTCCGGAAATTTTCGATGCGGTAAAACAGTTCCGAATTCCTCGCTTCGAAATACAGCGGCACTACGTCGCGCCTGTGTTCAACGGCTACTTTGATGAAATGCTTGCGCCATTCATGTTCCGTTATCTTTCCCTTTGACTTGTATGCCGTCCGCACCGATTGTGCCTGTGCCCGTGGGTGAGCCGGATGATTCGACGGTGTACGTCCGCGCTCCCGCGTTTGGCTGCAGGCTGTGCCAACCGTGCCGTTTGACAGGATGGTTGTCGTAATTGCCGGTGCGACTGACGTGGTTCCTGTCACCGTGGCAATCAGCTTCTTGTTTGAAACCGACAGGTTCCAGTTGTACCCGCCGCCCGTCTCGCGAAAACGAAAGGATACGGTTCAAATTCATGATTTAAAAAAGAGGAAATGATGTCCATACATTCGTCCGTACCCCACCCTGTTTTTATATTTTGAAAAGCGGATTTTAATCCTTACATTTGTCAGGTTTTATAATATAATAAATGTATATCTATGGAAGAAATTTTGGATTTTCTGAACAGATGCCGTACTTTTTATCTCGGTACGGTCGATGAAGATAACCGGCCGCATGTGCGTCCCTTTGGCTTTGTGATGGAATGGAACGGGAAGCCGGCTTTCTGTACGGCTACGGTGAAAGACGTTTACCGCCAGTTGCAGGCAAACCCTTATGTCGAAATTTGCTCGTTTATGCCCGATACGATGCAGTGGATGCGTATCTCCGGCAAAACAGGATTTACGGACGAGATCGCGGCAAAACGCAAAGTGCTGGAGACGATGCCCGAACTCAGGGACATCTACCGGTCGGAAGATAATCCTGTGCTGACGTGTTTTTTCCTGGAAGAAGGCGAAGCGGCTTTTTATTCGTTCACGTCCATGAACAAACCCTTCAAAGTAATAAAGATATAACGATGATGCCGGAGCAAAACATTACGATTTATTGCAAGAACAATCATACATACAAAGAAGTCAGTATCGGTTCGTCCCTGTCTGAAATCTACGCGGCTACCGGTTCCCCATTGAAGTATCGTCCGCTGTGCGCCCGCGTTAACAACCGCGTGAAAGGACTGACGTACAGATGCTGGAAATCGAAGGATGTTGAATTTGTCGATTATACGGATCAATCCGGATACAGGGCTTATCTGCGTTCGCTTTGTTTCATCCTTGCGAAGGCGGTGAACGACCTTTCCCCCGGCCGGCCGTTCAATCTGGAGCATCCCGTTTCGAAAGGATACTATTGCACGTATGCCGACCGCGAAAAAATCCCGGAAGAGGCAATCGCCGGGATAAAAAAACGCATGACGGAAATTATCGCCCTTGACATGCCGTTCCGCTTAAACACGGCTCGTACGCCGGACGCCGTAAAGCTGTTCCGCGACCGCGGTATGAACGACAAGGCGTTACTGCTGGAGACGGCCGGTATGCCTTATTCATCCTATTATGAACTTGACGGGTATGTCGATTATTTTTACGGCTGCCTGACGCCGTCGGCCGGATACATCCAACTGTTCGACGTCATACCGTATGCGGACGGCTTGCTGCTTCGCGTGCCGCAACCCGACAACCCGAAGGAGTTGTACCCCGTAGTCCGGCAGGACAAGCTGTTTGATGCCTACAAACATTTTATCACGCTGCAACGCACGCTCGAACTGGAAAACGCAGGCGACCTCAACCGCGCGATACGTTCCGGGCAGGCAAGCGAAGTCATCATGGTTTCCGAAGCCTTGCAGGAAAAGAACATCGCCGCCATTGCCGGGAAGATAGCCGAACATTATCATAGCGACGGCGTGCGCATAGCGCTCATTGCAGGCCCCTCGTCGTCGGGTAAGACAACGTTTTGCCGGCGCCTGGAGATACAGCTGATGACGAACCTGCTGCACCCCCTGGGCATCTCGCTCGACGACTATTACCTGAACCGCACGGATACACCGCTCGACGACGACGGAAATTACGATTTCGAATCCCTCTATGCCATCGACCTGCCCTATTTCAAGGATGACCTCCGGCGTCTCATAGCGGGAGAAGAAATCGAATCGCCGTTTTATAATTTCGCCACCGGGAAGCGGGAATACAGAGGCCGGAAACTTAAAATGCGCCGAAACTCCATCCTCCTCCTGGAAGGAATACACGGCCTGAACCCGGAACTGACGGACAACATCCCGCAGGAACGTATTTTCAGGACGTACGTATCGGCCCTGACAACGATTTCATTAGACGGACACAATTACATTCCGACGACCGACAACCGCCTTCTGCGTCGAATCGTGCGTGATTACCGCTTCCGGGGATATACCGCAAAACAGACCATTTCCATGTGGCCGCGCGTACGCCGCGGAGAAGACAAGTGGATATTCCCCTACCAGGAAAATGCCGACATGATGTTCAACAGCGCCATGATCTACGAATTTGCCGCCCTCCGCCACAACGCCGAACCGGTCTTGAACGAAGTCGCAGAATCGGACGAAGAATACGCGGAAGCCTACCGCCTACTCCGTTTCCTCAAATATTTCAACCATATACCCGAAGATGTGCTTCCGGGAACATCACTGCTCAGGGAATTTTTAGGCGGAGGAAAGTTCAAGTGATTTTGGCTTATCAGTTAAAAATAGTTATCGCTAATGCGATTTTTTACCGGCGCCGCTTTTCACAGACGAAACGGCTCTCCATTAATGATAGTAATGCTTTTCACGGATGAAACGGCTCACCATTAATAACGGAAAGGCATTTCATAGGTGAAACAGCTATCCGTCAACCCGAATAGCAGCAAATCGGTTCAGGTTGCGGCAACAAAAAGGGGGGGGTATCTCAAAAGAGTCAGCCTCTTTTTTTCTTTTCAGGCGACGAGTTTTAAATTTACCGGACAAAAAAAATCGTGGTGAGGATGGATTTCGGCTTTTGGGTGAAAATGTGGCGGTTCAGGTCGTGACTGATTTCTATTCTTCGATTATCCTTTGCGCTGTGATACATACATTTGGGTGAATAGCCTTCGCATCTCTTTGCCTCGTAATAACTTACATTCGACACAAATCCGCTGCCGGATTTTCGTGTGTTTTCCATCCGCTGCCCCACCGGACAAACGGAAAAGTCCCTTTTGTCGTTAAAAATAGATTTCGAACCGGCGAATCCTCTGGAATTTTGCTGTCCAAACTCGCCGGAAACAGGGTTAGTTGGCCTTGATTGTATTCCTTAAAAACAGGCTTCATACCGGATATTATAACTTTGATTTACTACTATAAAAATACATAATTATTGGCAAACAGCCAACTATTTTTGACGATATTTTTGAAAAAAAAGAGGCTGTCTCTCATACTTTTTAGCCCCGTTTTTTTTCTTCCCAATAGAAATCATTTACAAATTATGTTTACCGGAAATCACAAATGCAAATAATAAAAATATTTTTTTGAAAAGGGCTTTTTTTAATATTATATTCTTATCTTTGCTCACAATTAGAAAGAAATATCATTAAATAATTTGTATTATGTCAACTAAGAAATTTTTACTTGAAGA
>JAISYY010000373.1 GCA_031269635.1 Tannerella sp.
ACCGGCGACGGGAACTCGCTGGATTCTTTTTTCAAAGACGTTTTGTTCCCGGCATATAGCCGCAAGAAGATTAAAGCCGGTGCATTCCGGCTGTATAAGGTAAAAGAAGGCGAAAAGGAACAGCGGCATGTCGTGTTCGTCTATCCCGATATCAAAACATTCCACCAAGTGAAAAAGAGTATCTGGGACGACCGGGAATTTCGGCAAAAAGCACAGGCTTTTTACGATACGACAGCGCCCGCACCCGTTTATTCGGAGTTTGTATCTTACCTGAGCGAAGCATTCGACAAAATACCGGTTCATCGCAAACCGGATCCGTCGCGAACACTGTTCGAAATACGCATCTACCATAGCCCTAACGAAGAAGCGAACCAGAGAAAGGTGAAAATGTTCAACAAAGATGAAATCGACCTTTTTGATAAAGTAGCTATCAATTCCGTTCTTTACGGGGAAATCCTGTCCGGGCCGGACATGCCTGCCCTGCTATACCTCACATGGTATAAAGATGAGAAAACACGCGGCGAAGCTTGGGAGCAATTCCGGAATCATCCCGATTGGAAACGTATGTCCGCATTGCCCGAATATGCACATACGGCGACCAATAATCAAAGTATATTCCTGTCTCCGATGCCTTATTCGCAATTATAAAAAAACGGGACATAAACAAGCGAAAGTGTCCGGGAAGGATTGATGCACGAGTAAATCAGTGTAAAAACCCTTTTTGGATACTTTTTCCCCGCCCGTAAAAATACCGAAAGTTACGGGACGACGGTCGTTATTTCATAGATGCAGTATCCCGTGAAATAACCGGCGGCGCCGCCTGTGAGATTTGTGGATATATTGGAAGGCGGCCCGCCGAACATTGGATTTTCACCGCGCATCTCCGAAGTACATTCATTGATGAATTTATAGTAACCTTCTTCTATATTCAGAACTTGCAGCCTGATTCTGTCTCCCGAAGAGATCATGTAAATATCGTCGTTATTTTCATTTTTCTCAACAACATTCTCATCCGAAATATCTTCAAAATAATAAATGGTGTTTTCCAAATAGGAACCATTGAAAAATTCATCATCCGTAACGACATAATTACTTATCTGATTATTGGAAAGGCTATCGTTTATATAAAACCGGAACAAATAAAAATCCTTCGTCTCCGGCGGGTCCTGCGTAAATACATTAAGGGCAAAATGCCGGTAGCCCATGATGTCGAGCGGTTTAATATTAATAGAATCTACCGTCAGCAGCGGTTGTACGGTCGTTGTGGCTTCATAAGTCTCAGGCGTTCCATCCTTATCAAAATCGACATCAACAATAAGATGATACGTTACGCCGGAACGCACGGCGAAACGGGATTTGCTGAAATAATATCCGTTTTCCCCGTATAACAGGCGGTATTCATGCCCTTCGGAATCTTTTACCTGCACATTTGCGCCGGTAACAGGACTGTTTTCCTTATCGTCGAAATAAGGGGAAGATGTTGTTATCCTGACCGACTGATACCTGTTTTCGTCGGTCAGGCATCCGTATATCACAATAACAGGCTCACTGTCGCGCGTATCTATATCAATAGGCGCCGTGCACGAAAAAAACGCAGTCATCAGAAACACATATATCGGGATAAAATTAAACAGCCGGCTCATCATTTTATTCAAAATTTAAAGTTATACGTTATGGAAGGCACTACGCCAAAGAGATACATCATTTCCGCATAAGGAAGTCCCGTATCCTCATTCTGGCTGTAAGTTATCATCCAGGGATTTTTCTTTCCGTAAGCGTTATAAAGGGAAATATTCCATTCCCCGCGCCAGCGTTTTTTGGAATCAGGCCGGGGAATATACGTAAAAGACAGGTCAAGGCGGTGATAACCGGGACGGCGGTATTCATTCCGCCCCGAATAGATCGGGAAATACTCTCCCTCCACCTCGAAACGTCCCGAAGGATATGTCACAGGATTGCCCGTCGCATAAACCCATATCGCAGAAAACGAACATTTCCTCGACAGTTCATAATTTGCCATAACATTCAGGCTATGCGTTTTGTCGTAGGGCGAGAGATAGGTTTTCCCTTTATTGACGCCGGGAATTGTACGTTCCGAACGCGACAGCGTGTAATTCACAAAGCCGGTAAGGTTTCCTTTGTTTTTGCGAACCATAAGCTCAACGCCATAAGCCCGGCCTTTTCCCGTACGGACTTCGCCTTCCAGCTTTTTATTAAGCATCAGGTTTGCATGTTCGGCAAAGTCTATCACGTTGTCCTGTTTTTTGTAATATAACTCCACCGACGTTTCATACGTATTATCGTCCAGATTCCGGAAATAGCCGGCTGAAAGCATATTCACTACTTGGGGCTTTATATTCGGGCTTGCGGGAAACCATACATCGAGCGGGGAACCGGATGCGGAATTATTCGCAAGCTGCATGAATTGTACATTACGCAAATAATTACCTTTCAGCGATGAGTTTTCGCCAAGCTGCAACACAAAGCCCAAACGAGGTTCCAGCACGACGTATGTATTGTAAATCTCACCCGGTTTATATGTCAAAGAATCCGTAACGCGGTAATCATCATCGTAACGATAAACCGTACCTTTCCCCATGTTCTGGAATGCCGACAAACGCACCCCGTATTTAACGCTTAACGTCTCGGAAAATTTCTGTTCGTTCGAAAGATAAACCGCATGTTCAAGAGCGTTAGCGCCTTCCACTTCATAATTAATCGCAGATTCGCCTCCGGCAGAAATGTCCATTTTGGCAAATCCCGGCTTAAAACGGTGTAAAATGCTTGAAAGTCCGTATGTCAGGTTCCAGGTTTCACTTGTGGAGTGTATCATATCAAAGCGCAGCATGTAATCCGTTATGCTGGATTCCCACGTAGCTTTTGCGCCTTCCAGTTTAGATTGAAGGCCGTAATCATAATTACTGATGTTAAAACTTGCTTTTGAAGACAGTATCCCGGAATAAATATGCCGCCACGACATGGAGGCCGCGCCGTTTCCGTAATGAAAATCACCCGGTTCCGCGCCGAAATTATCTTTCCCGTAATAACCGCTGATGTCAACGATATCACGGTTGGAAAAGCGGTGCGTTATTTTCGCATTGACGTCGTAGAAATAAACCGATGACTTGCGTAAAGCCTCATCCGAAGATAATTTAAGGAACAAATCCGCATAGCTGCGACGCCCGCCTGCCAGCCACGACGTCTTTTCGCCAATTGGCCCCTCCAGCGTCAAGCGGCTGGAGATCAACCCTACCCCACCGACGCCATTAAACCGTTCGGGCTGGTCGCTTTTCGTCCGCACATCCAGCAGGGAAGAAAGCCGTCCGCCGTGTTTCAAAGGCATATCGCCTTTATATAAATCAAGTCCGCTAAGCACATCATTGTTAAAAATAGAGAAAAACCCCATAAGATGCGAAGGGTTATAAATCGTCGTATTATCAATCAGTATGAGATTCTGGTCCGGCGAACCGCCACGCACGCTAAAGCCCGAACTTCCCTCCGAAGCCGTCTGCACGCCCGGCAAAAGCTGTATCGCCTTAATAACATCAACTTCGCCCATTAATGCAGGCATTTGCTTAATTTCCACCGCACTCAGTTTCTCAACGCCCATCGTCAGGCTCCTTACCCGTTCGTCGGGAGCCGTGGATGTCACCAAAACCTCTTCCAACTGGATATTATTGTCAAGAAAAAAATCAACCGTCTGATCCCGGCGGAGGTCAATCTTTTTAACGACTTCGTTAAAGCCCACATACGATACGGAAACGGTAAACGTCCCTCCCTTATCAAACCGAAGCAAATAATTCCCCGCTTCATCGGACAACGTAGCTAATGATGACCCTTTTACCTTTACAAGCGCCGACACCAAAGGTTCACCGGATGAACGTTCAACAACTCTTCCTTTTAACTCAACTTTCTGTGCCATACCTGTATAAAGAAATAAAAAACAAAGAGGCAAAAAAAGACTTCTTCTTCTTATCATCATCATCCTGTTTGTACAAAAAAACAATCGCTTAAACCCGTGCCGGCAACGGGACATCCGTCTGATTTATACCAAAAGATCTCCCCGTTGATTTTTGTTCGATCCGGAAAACACCGAACCGTATGCGGCAAATTACCGGACAAAAGTAATTATTTTTTTGAGACTGTCAAACAAATGCAAAAAATCAGGCTAAGCCGGCTAAATTTGCCCTGGTTTTTTCCTGCTTTTTCCTGCTTGCCTGCGGAATTTCCCCGATGTTGTCGATTGCCGGTGGAATATTCCTGTACGTATTTACAAAGCAATCCATTATATATTTACAAAGCACCTCAGGGAAAAAAACTCACGGGTAATTTTTTAGACCGGAAAGAATCCCTCCGGCATATTTAACGGCGACATGGCTCTTTTACCGGACATCATTTCCTGCTTACTTTTTACTCCTCCAAAAATCCCGGTAATTCCTTCTTCCGGTTTGGATTCGGGAAAATAATTTATTCCTTCCACCGCTTCACGAATCAAACCTTTCATTGTTTTTCCCGGAATAAACGGCCGTTTGTTTCCGGTATAAAACGCTACTT
>JAISYY010000068.1 GCA_031269635.1 Tannerella sp.
ACCGGGCCGAGAAGTCCGGAAGACTGTAATGGAGAGTCCGGCTTCCAGGGATTTACATTGACCCACGTCGGACGGCCCTTTTCCGGTAGTTGTTGGTCGCCGATGAGACGGTTCATCCAGTTGTTGGCTACTTCCACTTCGAGGATATTTTCTCCTTCTTTTAATAATTTCGTGATGTTAAGCCTGTATGGGTTAGTCCACACTCCACCGGCATCTGCTCCGTTTATACGGACTTTGGCCGTTACCATTACTTTTCCCAAGTCAACGTATAATTGTTTGCCGGGCAGGGATTCGATATTGAATTTGGTTTTGTAAAAAGCTTTTCCCGAGAAATGGCGGATACGTTCGTCCGTCGATTGGCTCCAGTCTTCCGGCTTATTCAGCGTAACCGTTTCTTCCGGCCCGCGCCGGCCCGGTTCAAAGGTCACTTCCCATGGCGTTGATATTTTGGCTAACACTTCTTTTTCCGGGAAGTTCTTTTGCGATGCGGACGGTTTGCCGCTTTTGCGGAATACGACAAATGAACTTTCAAATTCCTGCAACTGTATTGGCACAGTCGTTGTGTTCCCCGAAATGCCGAACTCTTTCAACTCACGTATTTCGTTTGTGAGCGGATTCCACAATTCCGGTATTTTACCCGTAATCCGGAATTGGGGATTGACGGTTATTACTTTATTGCTTTGGTTGGAAATGAAGTATATATCGCCCTCCGGCAATGTGCGGTGGATATACAGTGCGTTCGCGTCGCCGTTAATCAGCAAGTCGGGCTGTACGCCTGTTGCGGCAAATACGTCTTCAATAGAATGTCCGTCGGCGAACACTTTCCCTTTTCCTGCGGTGCGCACCTTTTGACTGCCGTCGCCCCATAACTCGGCGGCAAGCGCAGTGATTTCACTGTCTGCATCCGGGTAGTTCCGAAGGCTTGGCGAGCGTTGCGGCGCAGGCCCTAAAATCACAAGGCCGTCGTTTACCAGATCTTTTATTTTGCGGAGAACTTCCGGGCGCATCGTTTCTAACTGCGGCAAGACGAGGAGGCTGTATTGCATGCCGTCGGGTAGCGTCAGTTTGCCGTCTTTAACGGAAGCCCGCGTAAGCAGCGCTTCGGCGTTGATGTAATCAAAGGAATATCCCCGCGGCAGCGCAGGCGTGCAGACGCCCGTCATTTTAGGCGCATCTTCGCCGATGAAATAGGCCACGTCGGCGACATACAGGCCTTGCTGTAACATCAGGTTGCAGCGTTTCAGGTATGTCCCGAAAACGTCCATATGGTCGAACCAGGTGTTTTTCCTGTTAAATTCATTGCCAAACCATGCAGCCATGCCCGGATTTTTGTCTTCGTAAGGCTGTTGAATATATACGTGCAGCAGGGTTGCGTTTATGCCTTCCGTGAAGAAGCGGTCGACGCGCTGTTTCATGATGCCGGGATAACGACTGAACACCGGGCCTCCACTGGTGCAGGATTCCGACCATATTTTACGTTTGCCGTAGATATGTCCGCACGAAGATGCCGCACGGTTTTCGATGTCGCCCAGCGAGCCTTCGCTCCAAAATTCTCCGCCTATTTCGTCCGACTGGCCTCCGTACATGAGAAATTCCCCGGGGAATCCCCAGTGGCCGTAGTTTTCGAGCCATGTAGTAAGCCCGTGCTTATTGCTTACCTCGCGCAAACCGGCTACATAATCGTAGGCTACACGGTCTGCGATGAGTCGTCGCAGATCCCACAGGAAACGGTCGGACAGTTCCTGACTTCCTACGACTACTCCGTTCAGCACGGGCAGGTACGGGACGGGACTGTATCCATATACGGCCTGGAAGCGTTCAATCATGTCGTCCGTCCAGTTCTGTCCTCCCGTTTCATAACTGTCTTCGACAACAATTTTAAATGATTTGCGGTCATTTTCCGGGATGTGGCGGAGGATTTCGCCGATGAAGGCGTCGAAATGCGAAGCGATGTGTTCCTTGCTCATTTTATCTGTTTCCAGACCTCTTCCTTCGGGCGCTGCCGGGGAGTTGTGGACGCCTGTGGTACGCATTGCCGTACGCATAATGACCCATTCCCCTTCGGGGATATCCCATGAAAGGACGCCGTTATTGACCCGGTCCGTCAGGTCTGTAACTTTTGGGGGAGAAACACATAAGTTACCCGGCGCTTCGGGCTGCTTGTCCCATAGGTAATCGTCCCACATGGGGAGGGGCGTCTGGAACATTTTGGCCAGCGTTTTTTCCGGATAACGTTCGACCAGGGGCTGTGTGGACAACGTCACGACGGCTTTCCCGGCGCTTTCTTTCGCCCGTATTACGAAACGGAAATCGGAAGCGTCCGTTTCGGGGACAGAAATGACAACCGGAGCATAAGGGTCGAATCCAACGTTAAGCGCCGGGTTGCTTCGGTCGATATGTATTTTTTTGAGCAGACGGTACGACGTCCCTTCTTTTACGGAGAGTTCCGCTTCGGCAATTATCCTTACGGGCGCCTCTGTTTTGAATATAAAAGTGCGTACCGGCGCCGTTTGTCCGAGCGACAAGTCCACCGTCAGTTCTTCGCCGCGCTTCTTTTCAATCTTCCAGCTTTTTTCCGTTGAGGGGCGGCCGTTTCCCGGCGCCGGATATGCAATTATTTTTACATCCTCCATCGCATCTTCGGCTACTTTGGGAAGTTTAATGTTTGCTGCTTTCTGCGGCCCTTTGACCGTCATTTCCGAAGAAGCGAGGTAACGCATGGATTGTCCGGGTTTTACCCAGGGGCCTCCCGACTGACTCCAGCCGGGGCAGTTGAATATACCTATTTCAATATCCAACTCCGTTGCTTTTTTCAAAGCCGCGTGTGTTATTTCCAAGCATTAGGGCGTAAACAATTTTATTTTGCCGTAGGTTATGCCCGGTTCATCAAGCCCGATATTGCCGATAAGCGCCCGGTTGATGCCAACCTTTTTCATGGCTTCCAGGTCACGGATGACGCCTTCTTTCGAGACGTTGCCGGAAATCCAGTACCAGTATACGCCTAACTGCATACTGTCGGGTTGCCTGAAGCCGGATTCTATTGCATGGAAAGGATTTGTTCCCGGAAGGCTGGCCTCCCTGCCGGAACATGAACAAATTACAAATGCCGCTGCGGCGGCGATGAATGATAAAAAACCGTATCTTTTCATAGTTTTACTGTATTTGGTATGTTTGAATTATTATTAAACGCGTCAAAAGTACGTGTATTATTTCATTTTCCGGTTATAAAAATGATTTTATTGTTTCCAGATATGACATTTCTTTGTCCGCAGATTACACGGATTACACGGATTTTTTCTTTGTAAATCTGCATAATCTGCGTAATCTGCGAACAAACATCAATCCGGATTCATTGAGCTTTTTCGTTGAGCATTTCCGTCAGGCATCTGCATGCCGTCTGTACATCGGGGATGTTTTTTATTATCAGGCTGCGTTTTCCGGCCTGTTCGCGCAGGTTGCAGTTTTTTGGATGCCACTGTATGTATGAAAGCAGTTTGCCGAAAGCCATACTTTGGTAATAAGGGCTTTCGTTGTTTTTGACAAGATGAATGTTCATCATGTTTTTTTTAAGGATGAGCTTTTCAAATCCTAATTGCTTGCCGAGGCGGCGCAACGATACGACGCGAATCAGTTCTTCGCCTTCTTTGGGTATTGTGCCGAAACGGTCTTTCAGGCGGGCGACGAAACCGGCCAGCTTATCGTCATTTTCTATGGAATCAAGTTCGCGGTAGATACTTACACGTTCGGAATCGTCCGGTATATAAGCCGGCGGGAACAATAATTCGAGGTCGCTTTCGATGAATGTTTCCCGGACAAAGTCCTGCTGCGGGCCGCTGTCGCCGGAAGCGGCATACAGGCCGGCGAACTCGTCGGCCTTCAATTCATCTACCGCTTCTTCAAGAATCTTCTGATAGGTCTCGTATCCGAGGTCGGCGATAAAACCGCTCTGTTCGGCGCCAAGCATGTTGCCGGCTCCGCGGATATCAAGGTCCTGCAAGGCGATATAGATTCCACTGCCAAGCCCGGCAAAATTTTCGATTGCCTGCATACGGCGCCGCGCTTCCGAAGTGATCGAGGAGAGCGGGGGAGAGAGCAGGTAACAGAACGCTTTGCGGTTACTTCGTCCTACCCGTCCGCGCAGTTGGTGCAGTTCCGACAGCCCGAACTGATGTGCATTGTTTATTATGATCGTGTTCGCGTTCGGTACGTCAATGCCATTTTCTACAATCGTTGTGGATATAAGAACGTCGTATTCGTAGTTGACAAAATCGAGGATCACCTTTTCCAGTTTTTCGGGTTCCATTTGTCCATGGCCGATGGCGATGCGTGCGCCGGGAATTTCGCGGCGTATGCAGTTTTCGATTTCATGGATGTTTTGTATCCGGTTATTGATGAAAAACACCTGTCCGTTGCGACTCATTTCAAACTCAATGGCTTCGCGGATAATGCCGGCGTCGAACCTTTCTATTTCCGTCTGTATCGGATACCTGTTCGGCGGCGGCGTATGTATGTTACTCAGGTCGCGGGCGCCCATGAGCGAGAACTGGAGTGTCCGCGGAATAGGAGTCGCCGTCATCGTCAGCGTATCCACGTTTGTTCTCATCCGGCGAAGTTTTTCTTTGACGGAAACGCCGAATTTCTGCTCTTCGTCGATGATCAAAAGTCCCAGGTCTTTGAATTTAACATCGTTGCTCACCAGCCGGTGCGTCCCGATGAGAATGTTCACCGTACCGTCGTGAAGCAGTTCCAGTATCTTTTTTATTTCGGTGTTCGTACGTGCGCGGCTTATGTAATCAATCCTGCAGGGAAAATCTTTGAGCCGTTCCTTAAAGGTCCGGTAATGCTGGAAAGCAAGGACGGTTGTCGGGACGAGCACAGCCACCTGTTTGTTGTCGGTTACCGCCTTAAATGCCGCGCGAATGGATATTTCCGTTTTCCCGAACCCGACGTCGCCGCAAATGAGGCGGTCCATCGGCCGTTCATTTTCCATATCGGATTTCACCTCAGTCGTAGCTTTCAGTTGGTCGGGCGTGTCTTCGTAAATGAAACTTGCTTCCAGTTCATCCTGCAGAAAACTGTCGGGACTGAAGGCAAAGCCTTTTTCGTTTTTCCGCTGTGCGTAAAGCCGGATCAGGTCGCGGGCAATATCTTTTACTTTCTTCTTCGTCCGGTCTTTCATCCGTTCCCACGCCCCGGTTCCGAGTTTGCTCAATGCCGGAGGCTCGCCGTCTTTGCCTTTATATTTGGACAGTTTATGCAGTGAATGGATACTGACGAAAATGGTGTCACTGTTTTTGTAGATTAATTTCACGGCTTCCTGCAGTTTCCCGTTAACATCCATGCGGACAAGCCCGCCGAACTGCCCGATGCCGTGGTCGATATGTACGATATAGTCGCCTGCCGTAAACTGGTTAAGCTCTTTTAGCGACAGTGTTATTTTACCGCTTCTTGCCTTGTCGCTTTTCAGGTTATATTTATGAAAGCGGCCGAAAATCTGATGATCGGTGAACATGCATATCTTTAGCGTATGATCCGTAAACCCTTCATGCAACGTATGATTGACGGCGGTAAAAGGAATATTATCGCCCCGGTCGCTGAAAATATCGCGTATCCGTTCCGTCTGTCTGGAACTGTCGGTCAGGAGGTGCAACGTGTAGCCTTCGGAAAGGAAGTTTTTAAAGGATTCGCTTACCAGATCGAAATTTTTATGATATGCCGGTTGCGGGAACGTATCAAACTGTATCGTGGCGCCGGCCTGTTTCTTTTCTGCATGGAAATGGATTTTGCAGAAACGGGCAGTTGATTCCATGAAAGTATCCGGCGTGATTAATTTCTTCCTCATGGCCTCAATACCGGCGAATCCTCCTTCGTCACGGTTTACGGGCGTCTCGTTCCATAAACTGCCGATGCGCTCTTTGCACCAGGCCATATCCCGGCATATAAGAACAGAACTTTCCGGCAACAAATCAAACAGCGAAGAATCCGTTTCGTTGTGTTTGCTGATTTCCGGTATGATATGGATCTCCTCCATTTTATTTTTTGAAAGTTGCGTCTCGACGTCGAAGGTGCGGATTGTTTCGACCTCGTTTCCGAAGAAATCAATGCGAAAAGGATTTTCGCTGGAGAACGAAAATATATCGACGATACTGCCGCGTATCGCATACTGTCCGGGTTCGTAGACATAGCTGGCCTGTTCAAATCCGTACGTATCAAGCACGTCGGAAACAAACGCCGGGTCTATTTTTTCGCCGGCATGAATCGTAAGCGTATTTTCTTTTAAGACCTTTTTCGACAAAACCTTTTCGGCAATGGCGTCGGGGCAGGTGACGATGATGCACGAAGGATTTCCTTCCTGCAACATGCCAAGCGTTTCGGTGCGTAAAATCTCGTTGGCCGGATCCGTATGGCCGTACTTGATATGCCGGTGATAGGCGGAGGGGAAGAAGTAAACGTCCTTTCCGTTCATCAGTTGCATCAGGTCGTTGTAGAAGTATCCGGCATCCTCCATGTCGTTTTGTATGCAGAGGAAAAGGTTCCCTTTTTTTTCAAAGACGGAAGCCGCCACGATGGCATTGCTTGAGCCGTTAAGTCCCGCCAGAAAGATGTCTCGTGCGGCGTTTCTTTCCAATAAAGCGTTTGCCGCGTCCACACGGGGATGTGTTTTATATACGGATTTTATTTCCTGTATGTCCACGGACTGTTTATCCTCCTTTTTTTAGTAATTCGTCGAAATAAACGATTGTTTTTTTTAACCCTTCTTCCAGTTTTATGGCGGGTTTCCAGCCGTTCAGACGTTCAAAAGCCAGTGAAATATCCGGTTTGCGCTGTTTCGGGTCGTCTTGCGGTAACGGTTCAAAAATGATTTTGGAAGCGGAGCCTGTCAGCCGGATGACTTCGGTTGCCAGTTCGAGCATGGAAAATTCTTCGGGATTGCCGATGTTTACAGGTCCGGTGAAGTCATCCCGCGTGTTCATCATTCGTATCATTCCTTCGACGAGGTCGTCAATGTACTGGAAACTGCGTGTTTGTGTCCCCTTGCCGTAGATTGTCAGGTTTTTCCCGGTTAAAGCCTGGATGATGAAGTTAGAAACTACGCGTCCGTCGTTTATGTCCATCCGGGGGCCGTATGTGTTAAAAATACGGATTATCTTTACCGGGATATGATGCTGGCGGTGGTAGTCCATGCAAAGCGTTTCGGCTGCGCGTTTGCCTTCGTCATAACAGGAACGTATGCCAATGGGGTTTACATTGCCCCAGTATGATTCGACCTGCGGATGGATGGTCGGGTCGCCGTACACTTCGCTTGTGGATGCGTGCAGTATCTTGGCGTTTATGCGTTTAGCCAGTCCGAGCATGTTCAGCGTCCCGTAAATGGACGTTTTGAGGGTTTTGATCGGATTGTACTGATAATATACCGGCGAAGCGGGACATGCAAGGTTGAAAACCTTGTCCACTTCGGCGTAATAAGGGGTGGTGACGTCGTGGCGCACCAACTCAAACCGGTCGTTGGCGAGCAGGTGACGTACGTTGTTTTTGTTTCCCGTGAAGTAATTGTCAATGCATATTACATCGTTTCCTTCGTTTATAAGCCTGTCGCACAAGTGCGAACCAATAAAACCGGCGCCTCCGGTAACTAATATTCTTTCCATAAGTGTATCAAAAAAAAACGTACGGCAAAAGTAGTTCTTATTTTTTAATTATCGGATTTTTTTTTACAAATGTGTCTATTTTTATGTCTGTTCGCTGCTTCGGGCTGTCCTTGCTATTCGTTTATTGTTTTCAGTTTCAATGCATAACGTCTGCCCAATTCTCTTTGGGAAACAGCGTCAAAATGAGTACTGTCTCCTATAGATTGAAGCCCCTCTACCGTGACAACTCCGAAATGAGGTATTTCTCTTATTGATTCATGAAGTACGCGGTTGAACATTTCCCTGTGCTTGCGGAAATGCCCCAGTTCTCCGGCGACGAATGGAACAGTCATCCCACCAAATTCTTTACGCAACGCCGCTACTAAATCTTTTAGTTTTTCTTTGTACGCTGCCGTCGCATCAGTTCCCGAATCGCCTTCTCCCTGATGCCACAGGATGCCTTTCAGTGTACCGTCTTTCATCGCCAAACGTGTGCGTATCAGCGCGTCATCATAAGGATATGATTTTGTCGGTTCGTAAAAAACACCTTCTCTCCAGCAGTTTATACTTGATCC
>JAISYY010000181.1 GCA_031269635.1 Tannerella sp.
CCTTATTTCCTCGGCCGTCCGCGACGGTTCGGAAAGAGTTTGTTCCTGTCGACGCTTAAAGCCTATTTCCGGGGGAAGAAAGATCTGTTCGACGGACTGGCCATTGCCGGGTTGGAAAAGGACTGGATTGAGTATCCGGTTATTCACATCGACTTTACACTCGGCGATGTAAACCGGGTCGAGACGCTCACGGGTACGCTGCTCCTGAACCTCGAACGCGCCGAAGAACAACTTGGTATCAGGCGCAATAAGGAACCGGAACCTGCCAAACGATTCACTAAACTTATCAGCCGGGCGGCCGGGAAGACCGGGCGTAAAGTGGTCGTACTCATTGATGAGTATGACAAACCTTTACTTGCCTCCATGGATAATCCCCAGCTGAACGAAAACATGCGTACCGCACTGAAAAGTTTTTACGGCGTACTGAAGGGTTCGGACGCTGACCTGCGTTTCGTCTTCCTGACCGGCGTAACCAAGTTTTCGAAAGTAAGTATCTTCAGCGATCTTAATCACTTGCAGGACATCAGTATGGATAAACAGTTTGCCGGTGTTTGCGGTATTTCGGAAAGCGAACTGCTGCACAATTTCCAACCGGAATTACAGGCTTTGGCAAAGGAAATCGGTAAAACCTGCGAGGAAACTTT
The DNA here is from genome assembly GCA_031269635.1 of Tannerella sp. GTDB lineage: Bacteria > Bacteroidota > Bacteroidia > Bacteroidales > Tannerellaceae > Tannerella. The sequence continues at coordinate 645 of JAISYY010000181.1, forward strand.
TGCCGAGATGAAAAAGCGTTACGACGGTTATCACTTTGCGTCACGAAGCGAGGATATGTATAACCCGTTCAGTGTCCTGAAAACCTTTTTCAGTCTTGATTTCGGCAAATACTGGTTTGAGACGGGTACGCCGACGTTCCTTGTCAAAATGCTGAAAGAGACCGATTTTGATATCCCAAAGCTGGAAAACGACATAAAAATTCAGGCTGATGCCATCATGGATTACCGCGCAGACAACCCGAATCCCGTGCCCGTGCTTTATCAAAGCGGCTATTTGACGGTCAAGTCTTACGACTCGCTGCTGGAAGAATACACGCTGGGGTTCCCGAACGAAGAAGTGAAATACGGTTTTTTCAACGAACTGCTTATGGTTTACATGCCGGGTAAGCATATCAACGGAGAGTTTTATACCGGGAGTTTCATCAAAGACTTATGGGCGCATAACACCGAAGGCTTTATGACCCGCCTGAAAGCTTTTTTTTCAGATATACCCTACGAACTCAACAATAAGAGCGAAAAACACTACCAGACAATCTTCTACATCGTATTCAAGCTAATGGGGCAATTCGTCCGGGTGGAATACCGGACAGCAACCGGCAGGATTGATGCGGTGGTGGAAACTTCCGATACCGTATATGGTTTGAATTTAAATTAGAACGGAATACTACGGCCGAAAAAGCCCTGGAACAAATCGACACGAAAGACTACCTGATCCCTTTCACGGCAAAAGGCAAACGGTTAGTGAAAACCGGCGTGGAGTTCGGCGAGAAAGAACGGGGTATTAAGCGCTGGATTGTGAAATAAGGAGCCGTCAGAAAATAAGTGTTACATTTTTCCATTACATCCTATAATTTCGTCCATAATGCTGCGACAAAAGTACGTATTTCCTTTCCAAAACTAACCGTTTTGCTGAAGGTAATCTACTGTAAAATTGATATAGTCCTGATTTGAAAACATACTTCGTTTTCGGTCATTCCATTCCGAGAGTTTTTGAGTAATGATTTGTTTGTCAAACGTGTGATTTTCAGCAATAATGAAATCAATAGACGATAGCAATTCCAGCGCGAAATCCGAATAAAAGCCGTTTAGAAAATGGGTGGTTTTTGTTGCCGTTTCATTCAATCCGGCATTATTTTCAATATATGATTTGACGGTATCATAACCATCTGCAACAAGTGTCAGCGGGTCAAACGGTTTTTTATTCATATCACTGTAGCCCATTAAATAACTGCCATTCAAATGATTTAGGACATAACGGACTTTACCTGAATAGGGTCCGTAAAATTCAGGTTTAAATTTTAGTTTGAAATATTTTTCCGCACCAAACTTTTGCAAGAAATAGCACACTTTTTCGCTTGAAAATTCAGATACAAATTCGCCGTTACGAACTAAATCATAGAGTACATAAAGTAATAATGCACGGGCTTCCGTTAATTTTACTCTTTCTGCTTTCAAAGATTCTTTGATGGCATTTGTCGGCTCATATACATAAATATCTATGTTTAAGTCGCTTAGTTTTTGCTCTAAAATCCGTTTGACTTTTTCCCACTCCAAACCACCATTGCCGGCACCAAGAGGTGGAAGTGCAACGCTTTTGATTTGAGAAGTTCGGACGACGTTCAAAAAATCGTCCAAACCGTCTTCAATATAACTGTATTCCGAGGATTTTCGCCAATCTTTTTTGGTTGGAAAATTGATGATTATTTTTTCACCGGAACTTAAATTGCGGTCTTTGGTAACAAACAACTTCCCAATGGCAACTTCTTTCCGTTTGCAAGCCGCCTCGTATGCCCTAAAATTATTCGGAAAGGCATTTTTAAATTGTAAAGCAATGCCTTTACCCATAACGCCAACGGTGTTAACCGTATTTACCAATGCCTGTGCATCGCTCTCTAAAATATTTCCTTTTCTGTAATGTATCATAATCTCAATAATATGCAGGTGAATACACTTTGATCTTATCACTGTCAACGCCCATTTCAACTAAACGATTTCCGGCTGTTTCATTATAACACACAAAACCACAGAGATTTTGAGGTGCAATATCATCGGCGACTAAAAATTCGGCTTGCTTTTTTCGTTTTGTTTCCAAATTTTCTTCGCCACCCCAATACAAAGGTACAATTTTTTTTTGAATCTCCGCAATTTTTCAACTACCCGGACATTTCAAATTGTCGTACAAAATGTCCGTGCGGGACAAGATTTTCATAAAACTGTCTCAAAAGCACGCAGATGACGCAGACGGGATGGATTTACGCAGTTTTTTTATCTGTGTAAATCTGTTAAATCTGCGTCATCTGCGTGCTAATATCTTCCCGAAACGGCCTTATTGAAAGCATGACTTTAGAGCTAAGTAACAATTTAATTTTTTATAAGCTAAAAATGTTACATATTGAAATAAAATAAGCCTGAAATAATCAATTCATAAATTTGCGTTTCAAAAAGTATTATTATTACCTGTATGCAGTATCAAAACGAAAGTTTTTTCGTATCTTTGCAAGATATTTGCCATATTACATAAAACAATAAAAACATAAAGACAATCAACGATGATTAAAAGGAACATTTTAACAAAAAACAGGGGACTTTACAGCCCGGAATATGAACATGACGCCTGTGGCGTCGGTATGATTGTTCACATAAACGGGGAAAAGTCTCATGATATTGTGGAATCGGCGCTGAAGGTACTCGAAAACATGCGTCATCGCGGCGCCGAGGGCGCTGATAATAAAACGGGGGACGGCGCCGGTATCCTGCTCCAGATACCGCATGAATTTATCCTGTTGCAGGGGATTCCTGTTCCCGAAAAGGGCAAATACGGCTCCGGACTGGTTTTCCTCCCAAAGGATGAGAAACAGCAATCCGTGATATTCAGCATCATTATTGAAGAAGTTGAAAAAGAGGGTCTTAACCTCATGCATATCCGCAAAACGCCTACGAATCCGGATATTTTAGGCGACGCCGCACGCGCCACCGAACCGGATATAAAACAAATCTTTATCACCGGGGAAAGCGACCAGCAGACGCTCGAACTTAAACTTTATATCATACGCCGGCGGATAGAAAACCGTGTGAATAAAAGTGACCTGGAGGACAAACAGGATTTTTATATCGTGTCGCTTTCCACCCGTAACATCGTATATAAAGGGATGCTCGAAACGATGCAACTGAGATGTTATTATCCCGACCTGACGAACAATTATTTCACAACGGGACTGGCGCTTGTTCACTCGCGTTTCAGTACCAACACTTTCCCGCGCTGGAGCTTGGCGCAGCCGTTCCGGTTGCTGGCTCACAACGGCGAAATCAATACCATACGCGGGAACCGCAGCTGGATGGAGGCGCGCGAAAGCGTGCTCACTTTTCCCGGACTGGATAATATCCGGGATATCCGCCCGATCATACAACCGGGAATGAGCGACAGCGCTTCGTTCGACAACGTACTGGAGTTCCTCGTTGCATCCGGGATGAGTTTGCCGCACGCCATGACGATGCTTGTTCCGGAAAGTTTTAATGAAAAGAATCCCATATCGGAAGATCTCAAAGCTTTCTACGAATATCATTCGATCCTGATGGAGCCGTGGGACGGACCGGCCGCCCTGCTGTTCAGCGACGGACGCTACGCCGGAGGGATGCTCGACCGCAACGGACTGCGTCCGGCGCGTTACCTCATCACGAAAAACAACATCATGGTCGTTGCGTCCGAAGTGGGCGTTATTGATTTCGAACCGAATGAGATAAAAGCGAAAGGCCGCCTGCAGCCCGGGAAAATAATACTCGTCGACACGGGGAAAGGGGAAATATATTACGATGCGGACCTTAAAAAACAGTTAGCCGACGCCAAATCTTACCGTACCTGGCTGACGAATAACCGCGTAGAACTGGACGAACTCAAGTCGGGACGGCGCGTGGCAAGCAGCGTGGATAAATTCGATCAGCGGCTGCGGCTGTTCGACTATACCCGCGAAGATATCGAACGTATCCTGGCGCCTATGGGCGTCACGGGAGCCGAACCGGTAGGTTCCATGGGGTTTGACGCGCCGTTAGCCGTCATATCCCGGCATCCGCAGCTTCTTTATAATTACTTCCGCCAACAGTTCGCCCAGGTGACGAATCCGCCGATAGATCCTATCCGCGAAGAATTAGTGATGAGCCTTACGGAATACATCGGCGCCGTAGGCGATAACATCCTGACGCCGAACAAGTCGCACTGCAAAATGGTACGCCAGCCACATCCCGTACTCAGCAATACGCAACTTGACATCCTGTGCAACATACGTTACAAAGGATTCCAGTCCATCAAACTCTCCATGCTGTATGACGTCGCCAAAGGACGCGACGGGCTGGAAAAGGCGCTCCACACGTTATGCCGGCAGGCGGAACAGTCGGTCAAAGACGGCGTTAATTATATCATCCTGAGCGACCGCGATGCGGATGAGAAAATGGCGCCCATCCCTTCGCTCCTGGCCGTAAGCGCCGTGCATCATTACCTGATCTCCGTGCAGAAACGTGTACAAACGGCGCTTATCGTCGAGACCGGCGAAATGCGCGAAGTGATGCACGCCGCACTGCTGCTCGGTTACGGCGCAAGCGCATTGAATCCCTATATGGCTTTTGCCGTACTGGATGACCTGGTCAAGAAACAGGAGATACAACTTGACTATGGCACCGCAGAAAAAAATTATATCAAAGCGCTCTGCAAAGGTCTGCTTAAAGTGTTGAGCAAGATGGGTATAAGCACGATACGGAGTTATCGCGGGGCGAAACTGTTCGAGGCGATAGGAATAAATGAAGATTTGTGTGAAAAATATTTCGGAGGGGCAATCAATAAAACCGGGGGCGTCCGCTTAGATGAGATTGTGGCCGACTCAAGGTTTTTACACAAAAAGGCCTTTCATGACTACCGGGAAAAACCGCTTCCGCATCACGGGATGCTTTCGTTCCGCAAGGACGGCGAAGCGCACGCCTGGAACCCTGAAACGATCGCGACGCTACAGTTAGCTACGCGATTAGGCAGTTATAAAAAATTTAAGGAATATACGCACCTGATAGACGAAAAACCGGAGGCTATTTTCCTGCGTGATTTCCTTGCGTTCAAGAAAGCGGCAAAACCGGTCTCTTTAGATGAAGTAGAGCCGGCGGAGGAAATCATGCGCCGGTTTGTGACGGGCGCCATGAGTTACGGGTCGATCAGCAAGGAAGCGCACGAGACGATCGCTATCGCGATGAATATCATTCACGGACGCAGCAATACCGGCGAAGGAGGCGAAGACCCGGCGCGTTTCAAACCGCGTGAGGACGGGGTATCGTTGCGCTCGGCGATCAAACAGGTGGCTTCCGGAAGATTCGGCGTGACAACCGAATATTTAGTGAACGCCGACGAAATACAAATAAAAATAGCGCAGGGCGCAAAACCCGGCGAAGGTGGACAGTTGCCCGGCTATAAGGTGAACGAGATCATCGCCGCAACGCGACATTCCATGCCGGGTATTTCGCTGATATCCCCGCCGCCGCATCACGATATTTATTCGATCGAAGACCTGGCGCAGCTTATCTTTGACTTGAAGAATGTTAATCCCGAAGCGGATATAAGCGTTAAACTTGTGTCGGAAAGCGGTGTCGGTACAATCGCCGCCGGTGTTGCAAAAGCAAAAGCCGACCGTATCATCATTTCCGGCTCCGACGGCGGGACGGGCGCATCCCCGATAAGTTCTATCCGCTACGCCGGCATACCGGCGGAGATCGGACTGTCCGAGACGCAGCAAACGCTCGTGATAAATAACCTGCGGGGACAGGTAAGGTTGCAGACCGACGGACAGATCAAAACCGGACGGGATATTATCATCATGGCGCTGCTGGGAGCCGAAGAATACGGTTTTGCAACGTCCGCGCTCATCGTACTGGGATGCGTCATGATGCGTAAATGTCATATAAACACCTGTCCCGTAGGCGTTGCAACGCAGGATGAAGAACTCAGGAAGCGTTTCCGCGGAAAGCATGAATATCTGGTGAACTTCTTCCGTTTCCTTGCGGAAGATGTGCGCGGATACCTGGCGGAAATGGGGGTTAGCCGACTCAATGATATTATTGGCCGCACAGACCTGATCGAACGGAAACCTTCCGACGGATTCATCAAACATGACTTGCTGGATTTCAGCAACCTGACGCATTTCCCGGAAGAAGGACGGAACGTTTCCATATACAGGATGATCAAACAGGAGCATCAAATTAATGACGTAAAAGATCGCGATATCATCAAACAGGCTAAAAATGCAATTGGGAACAGCCAGGAGATATCGCTTGATTATGCAATAGCAAACACGGACAGGGCTGTCGGCGCCATGGTTTCCGGTTATATTGCGAAGAAATACGGGGCGGCCGGACTGCCGGATCACACGCTGAATGTTAAATTCAAAGGCTCGGCCGGACAAAGTTTCGGTGCGTTCCTCATGCACGGCGTAAACTTCCGCCTCGAAGGAGAGGCGAACGACTACCTCGGCAAAGGGTTGAGCGGAGGACGTATATGCCTCATGCCTCCTGCGCGTTCTACGTTTATTGCCGAAGATAATACCATCGCCGGTAATACATTATTATATGGTGCAACAAGCGGCGAAGTGTATATAAACGGACGCGCAGGCGAGCGTTTCTGCGTGCGGAACAGCGGCGCAATCGCCGTCGTGGAGGGCACGGGCGACCATTGTTGCGAATATATGACCGGAGGACGCGTCGTTGTGTTGGGAGAAACGGGGCGTAACTTTGCCGCGGGAATGAGCGGCGGCGTGGCTTATGTATGGAACAAAAACGGTAATTTCGACTATTACTGTAATATGGAAATGGTGGAACTGTCGCTTATCGAGGACAGCGCAACGCGCAAAGAATTGCATGGGCTGATCCGCAAACATCATCATTATACGGGTAGCCGTCTCGCGGGCGAAATACTGAAAGAGTGGGACAGATATGTTGAAGAATTTATTGAAGTCATTCCGATAGAATATAAAAAAGTCTTGCAGGAAGAACAAGTGAAAAAACTTCAGCGTAAAATCGAAGAAGTCCAGCGCGACTATTAATCCCTTCGATAGGAGGGTTTTATTATTAACAATAAAAACAACGACAAATTATATGGGAAACCCAAAAGCATTTTTAACGATACCCCGGCAGGAAGCCGGATACCGGCCTGTACATGAGCGGATCAATGACTTTAGCGAAGTAGAACAGATACTGAACACGAGCGAACGCCGCAAACAGGCGTCGCGCTGTATGGATTGCGGCGTGCCGTTCTGTCACTGGGCATGCCCGACAGGAAACAAGCAACCCGAATGGCAGGATTTATTGTATAAAGGCCGCTGGAAAGAGGCTTACCGGATACTGGAGCAGACCTGCGATTTTCCCGAATTTACGGGACGTATCTGCCCGGCGCTGTGCGAGAAAAGTTGTGTGCTTAACCTGAGCATACACGAACCGGTCACTATCCGCGAAAACGAAGTGGCTATCATTGAAGCGGCTTTCCGGGAAGGTTATATAAAGCCGGTCAAACCGGTACGCAACGGAAAAAGGGTCGCCGTCGTCGGAAGCGGCCCTTCGGGACTTACTGCTGCCAACCGGCTGAACCGGCAAGGATATGAGGTGACGGTCTTTGAAAAAGATGAACTGCCGGGAGGATTGCTGCGGTTCGGCATACCTAATTTCAAACTGAACAAACGGATCATCGACCGCCGGATTGAGTTGATGAAGAAAGAAGGGATAAAATTCAGGACAAACACCTGTATCGGTAAAGACGTAAAGTCAAAAACGCTGGCCGACGATTTCGACGCCGTCTGCCTGGCGATAGGGAGCGAAGTCCCGCGCGACCTGCCGGTGCCGGGACGTAATCTCAAGGGCGTATATTTCGCTATGGAATATTTAGGTCAGCAGAACCGCGTGCTCGAAGGCATCAAAATACCCGAAAAAGAGATTATTTCGGCCAGGAATAAGAAGGTGCTGGTCATAGGCGGAGGGGATACGGGCAGCGATTGTGTGGGCACGGCCAACCGCCAGAGCGCTAAAAGCGTAACCCAGATAGAGATCCTGCCGCAACCGCCGAAAGATTTTAATCCGGCAACGCCCTGGCCTGCGTGGCCGCAAATACTGAAGACAAGCAGTAGCCACGAGGAAGGTTGCAAACGCCGCTGGAACCTGACGACCAACATGTTCGCCGGCGACAGCAAAGGCTGTCTGAAATCCGTCGAGATAGAAGAAGTGGAATGGACACAGCCGAAAGACGGAGGACGGCCGGAAATGAAACTTACAGGCCGAACGGAAAAACTGGATGTAGATCTGGTATTCTTGAGCATGGGGTTTATCAATCCGGTACAGGAGGATGTCCTCAAGGAACTGTCGTTAAACACCGACAGCCGTAAAAACGTATCGGTAAACAGCGGCCAAATGACGTCGTACAACAAAGTTTTTGCCTGTGGCGATGCCGTTTCGGGAGCAAGCCTCGTCGTTCGCGCCATGGCATCCGGACGTAAAACAGCAGAGGCGATCGACAAATTCCTGAAGGGGTGAAAAAACAGGTATATAGACAATGAAGAAATAAACATATAAACATAAAACAAGATGTGTGGAATAACAGCAATTTTCAATATTCGCAAAGACGAAAATAAAGAGGCGCTACGTGCGCAGGCTTTGCAAATGAGTAAACGGATACGACACCGTGGTCCCGACTGGAGTGGCATTTATGCCGGCGAAACGGCAATACTCGTACATGAACGTCTGTCGATCGTCGATCCGGCGTCGGGCAAACAACCGTTAATCAGCGCCGACGGGAACGTCATCCTGTGCGTTAACGGCGAAATCTACAATCACCGGGACATCCGCGCCCGCATGAAGGATACGTATGACTTTAAAACAGGCTCGGACTGTGAAGTGATTCTCGCACTCTATCAGGAAAAAGGCATTGATTTCCTGGAAGATATCAGCGGGATATTCGCATTTGCCTTATATGACAAGGCAAAAGATGTGTTCCTGATTGCCCGCGACCCGATAGGCGTCGTCCCGTTATATGTCGGCAAGGATGCGAAAGGCCATCTCCTCGTTTCTTCGGAAATGAAGGGGCTTGAAGGATATGCTACGGAATATGACCAGTTTAAACCGGGACATTTGTGGTATAGCAAAAACAGCGAACCGGTGAAATGGTACCACCGCGACTGGGAAGATTTCGAGCAGGTAAGAAACAATCCCGCCGACAAGGACGAACTGCGGAAAGCGCTGGAAGAAGCCGTATTGCGCCAGTTGATGAGCGATGTTCCTTATGGCGTCCTGTTATCGGGAGGGCTGGATTCGTCCGTCATCTCGGCAATCGCGAAGCGTTATGCGGCCAAGCGTATCGAAAACAACGGCCAGACGGATGCGTGGTGGCCGCAACTCCACTCATTCGCCATAGGGCTTGATGGGGCGCCGGATCTCGCCGCGGCGCAGAAAGTGGCCGACCATATCGGCACCGTTCATCATGAGATACATTACACCATAGAGGAAGGACTTGACGCGATCCGCGACGTCATCTATCATATCGAGACGTACGACGTCACGACCGTACGCGCCTCAACGCCCATGTACCTGATCGCCCGCGTTATCAAAAGCATGGGGATCAAAATGGTGCTAAGCGGGGAAGGCGCCGACGAAGTGTTCGGCGGCTACCTGTATTTCCACAAAGCCCCCGACGCAAGAGCGTTTCATGAAGAGACGCTGCGCAAGATAAGCAAGTTATACCTGTACGATTGCCTGCGTGCGAACAAAAGCCTGGCGGCCTGGGGCGTCGAGGGACGTGTGCCGTTTCTCGACAAAGAATTTCTGGACGTGGCCATGCGCCTGAATCCGGAAGCTAAAATGGCGCCGGGAAAAGTGATCGAAAAAAAGATCGTCCGCGAAGCTTTTGAAGATTTCCTGCCGGAAAGCGTATTATGGCGCCAGAAAGAGCAATTCTCGGACGGCGTAGGTTATAACTGGATCGACACGCTGAAAAGAATCGCGTCGGAGAAGGTCTCGGACGAAGATCTGGCAAACGCCGCCAAAAGATTCCCCATCAATCCGCCACTCAACAAAGAGGAATATCACTACCGTACGATCTTCGAGGAGTTATTCCCCAGCGAAAGCGCCGCACGTTCCGTGCCGAGCGTGCCGAGCGTGGCCTGCTCAACAGCCGAGGCCCTGGCATGGGACAAGACTTTCCAAAACATGAACGAACCCAGCGGCCGCGCCGTCAAAGACGTTCATGTGGACGGGTATTAAA
>JAISYY010000188.1 GCA_031269635.1 Tannerella sp.
CCATGCCCATAAGATTGTCGATGACGCATACAGCTAACACGTTCTTGATGTGGGGCGAACAACGGTTACAAAGTCCCGCACTTTCGGTGAAAAGGAAGTCGAAGCCTTGCGCCGTACCCCAATCTACACCTTCGGAAATGTTGGTCACAAAAAAATGGTCGGGACATAAGACGCTAAAGCGTTTTTTTGAGATAGCTTTATCGTGCAGTAATTAAATGATAAAATCGAAAATCTTTGTTGAAATGCGGAGTCAAATGCTACATTTTTGTAGGAATAGGGATGATTTTTCCGACATTCAGGAAGTATGGATTTTTGTATAATTTGTGTAACCGGTTGTTTATGGATATATTACCTCATACAGACCGGTTATGGCATGGATTTTGTTTTTCATTTCAAAAAGTTGTGATTTAGGTCTGCCGGTTTTTGGCCGGAGTGCAACGAAGCGCTCCAAGAGGGGAGGAGAGGGGCGTAATGATGTTTGGTTAAGTAAAAAAAATGATATATGGGTATTTTTCTGCGGGATAGGGAAAAGCAAATTATTACGAAAGGTAAGGACGATGCTGAGTTGACCGGTGGGAAACCCAGTCTTGCCGGGTCTGTAAGCCAGCGGGCATGTGTATTTTGCGGGTCGCGGGTCGTGTTGTATCCGATTGCCGATGCATTGCATCTGGTGCATGGCCCTGTTGGATGTGCCGCGTACACGTGGGACATCCGGGGCGCCATGTCGTCGGGGCCGGAATTGCACCGGAGCAGTTTTTCGACCGATTTGCGGGAAAAGCACGTTATTTTCGGAGGCGAAAAACAGTTGTATCAAGCTTTGCACGAGTTGATTGACAAATACCGGCCGGAAGCTGCTTTTGTGTATTCAACCTGCATTGTCGGCGTTATCGGGGACGATGTGCAGTCGGTCTGCCGGCGTGTTTCGTCGGAGAAGGCCATTCCTGTGATACCTGTCATGGCCGAAGGATTTCAAGGCTCGAAAAAAGACGGCTACAAAATCGCCTGTGATGCGATGGCTACCCTCATCGGTACGGACAACTCTAAAGAAGTTTCGCCTTTAAGCATCAATATATTGGGCGATTTTAACCTGGCAGGCGAACTGTGGATATTGACCGGATATTACCGGCGAATGGGCATACAGATTCTTGCTTCCATAACCGGCGATGGCCGGGTGAAGGATATACGAAACGCACATCGCGCCGCGCTGAACGTCGTCCAATGTTCCGGCTCCATGATTCATTTGGCCAGGACGATGAAAGAACGATATGGGGTGCCGTTTATCAAAGTCTCCTATTTTGGGATAGAAGACATGTCGGATGCGCTTTATGAAGTGGCCCGGTTTTTTGGCGACGAAACGCTCATGGAGAAAACCCGTGAATTGGTACGCGACGAATTAAGCCGCCTGTTACCGGCTCTCGAACCTTATAAGAAAGCCTTGCAGGGAAAGAAAGCGGCCATCTATGTAGGTGGAGCCTTCAAGGCGATTTCATTAGTCAAAGCCTTGCGGCTTATCGGGATAAAAACGGTGATAGCAGGCACGCAGACCGGAACGACGGACGATTACAAACTGCTGAAAGCCATTTGCGATGACGGTTGTATTCTGGTCGACGATTCTAATCCGGTGGAACTTTCGGAATTTGTCAAACAAACAGGCGCCAACCTCTTTATCGGTGGCGTCAAGGAACGTCCTATCGCCTATAAGTTGGGTATCGGCTTCTGCGATCACAATCACGAACGCAAACTCGCCCTGGCCGGATACGAGGGGATGCTCAATTTTGCGCGTGAAGTTTACGACACGGTGACAAGCCCTGTATGGAAACTGGTTAAACAGTTGAGGGTGGAGAGTTGGGAATGAATGTTGAGTATGAATTTTACGGAAATGACTGAGATTACAAAAAAAATGCCTGCGGATGGCGGTTTCACGTCTTCCCGCAATGCCGGGAAAGCGGTAGCTGTGCACCCGGAACCGTTCACGTCATCTTGCAATGCCTGCAAGCAGTGTGCCCCTTTAGGCGCATGTGTGACATTCAAAGGCATCGAAGGCGCATTACCTATGTTGCACGGTTCGCAGGGATGCGCCACGTACATACGGCGTTACCTGATAAGTCATTTCCGCGAACCGATGGATATTGCTTCATCCGGTTTCAGCGAAGAAACAACCATTTTCGGCGGAAACAGGAATTTCAATACCGGTATCGACAATATCATTAGCCAGTATCATCCGGCAGTTATTGCTATTGCGAGTACCTGCCTGAGCGAAACGATCGGTGAGGATGTACAGCGGCTAATCAACGAATACAGGATTATCCACCGTGAAGAAAAAAAATTGCCGGCCATGATTTACGCCTCCACGCCCAGCTATTCGGGAACGCATTACGACGGTTTCCACGAAGCGGTTTATGCAACCGTTAAATCGTTGGCGCAGGCCGGGGGCGGGGACGGTAAGCCGGTCAATTTATTCAGCAATTTCATATCGCCGGAAGATATTCGTCATTTAAAGGAAATATTGGACGATTTCGGGATAGATGCGATGCTGTTTCCCGATTACTCCCAAACGCTTGATGGCACTTCGTGGGACACGTACCGGCGTATACCCGAAGGCGGGACAAGTATTGCTGACTTGAGGCGCAGTGCAGCGGCATTACTTTCGGTGGAGTTGGGTTATATCCTGAACTCCGGCGGACGGAACGGCTGTGTCAGGGAAAACCGTCAGTCGGAGTCAGCCGGGGAATATCTGCAAAAAAAGTTTGGTGTGCCTTGCCGGAGAATCGGCTTGCCTGCCGGTATAAATGAAACGGACAAGTTTTTTGACTTGCTTTCGGCAATTTCGGGGAAACCGGTTCCTCGAAAGTACCGGGAACAGCGCGGACGCCTCGTCGACTTGTATGTCGACGGACATAAATATGTGTCCAACAAACGTGCCGTTATTTATGGTGAAGAAGATTTGGTCATTGCCCTGGCTTCGTTTGCTGCCGAGACGGGTATCCGGCCTGTGCTGTGCGCCTCCGGCGGCGAAAGCGGACGGCTGCGGGATACCCTGAAAGACGTTTTGGGGGAGTTGTATTCCCCGGATATGACGGTTGGCCAGGGAATGAGTTTTGAACGAATGGAAGCTTTCATGGCAGAAATCAAGCCCGACCTGATGATTGGTAACAGCAAAGGTTATTATATTGCCCGGAAAATGGACATACCCCTCGTTCGCACGGGTTTTCCCGTACATGACCGTATCGGGGCGTCGCATGTGAAAATGCTGGGATACGAGGGCGCAACCGTATTATTTGAACAAATCGTGAACGCTCTTTTGGAAGACAAGCAGCGTAAGTCGCCGGTAGGATATAAATATATGTGACTTCCGCCGTATTTTTTAATTATAATGACATATTTAACTAAATATTTATGTCAAAATATTACTGGAATTGCTATTTTTGCAGCGTAAATTTAATAGGTACAGGTTATGTTTTGTGAAAAGTACAAGCGGGTTTGTTATGTTGATAATGATTTGAATTTCCTGGTGGATATCAGTAATGTAATCGGTCACAGTGAGGATATTTACAAGGACGTGGAGCTGGTGTTGGAGGAATTGTGCGAGTATTTGAATGCCCAATACAGTATCATCACGATTGTAGACCGCAATTACGACCGGATTATGATTAATTCGGCCTTCGGATTAACGGCCGAAGAGAAGAAAAAGGGAATATACAGGATTGGCGAAGGCGTCGTCGGCGAAGTTGTCAGTACGGAGCAGCCGGTTGTCATCCCCGACATCGCCCGGAGCGATAAATTCCTGAACCGGACGGGCATTGCCTTTCAAAATGATAAACCGGTGGCTTTCCTCTGCGTTCCGATCATCATTAAAAATGAAATAACCGGGACGTTGAGCATACATAAAATGCATGACGGCATCACCGATTTCTCGGCAGAGGTTAAATTCCTCAATATCGTCGGTATGCTTATCGGGCGGAACCTTTCCATCCGCCGGAAACAAATCGAGGAACTCAACGAATTGCGCAAGGAGAACAAGCGCCTGAAAGGAGGCGAACTGTTCAAGCCTGTGAATATCGTCGGTAATTCTTCGCTGATGCGCGACCTCTATAACCTGATAGAACGTGTTTCTTCGACCGGCGCTACGGTCATGATACGCGGCGAGAGCGGCGTGGGCAAGGAACTCATTGCCGAAGCTATACATAACGCCAGTCCCCGCGCCGGCAAGCCGTTCGTGAAGGTGAATTGCTCCGCATTGCCGGAAAACCTGATTGAAAGCGAACTGTTCGGGCACGAAAAGGGGGCTTTCACGGGCGCTAACGTCCAGCATACCGGACGCTTTGAAATGGCTGCCGGGGGAACTATCTTCCTGGATGAAATCGGCGACATACCCCTCTCCATGCAGGTGAAACTGCTGCGGGTGATTCAACAGCGGCAGATCGAACGCGTTGGCGGCAATAAAACGATTGATATCGACGTCCGCATCATCACGGCGACGAACCGTAACCTGGAAAATATGATTGGGGAGGGCGCCTTTCGGGATGATTTTTATTACCGGATTAACGTTTTCCCGATATATGTGCCTGCCCTGCGGGAAAGACGGGCGGATATCCCGATATTGATAGATCATTTCATCGACAAGCTGAATAAACGGAACGGGACGAAAATAAAGCGGATAACCGGTGGTGCGCTGGACATGCTGATGGTCTATTCATGGCCGGGCAATATCCGCGAACTGGAAAATGTCATAGAGCGGGCGACCATACTCACGACCGACAACGTGATTCATTCCTACAACCTTCCGCCAACGCTGCAAACCGGCTTTTCGTCCGATACGATCGACAAAGGCACGCTGAGTAATGTATTGGACAAGGTGGAAAAGCAGATGATTGTCGACGCCCTGATTCTCGCCCGGGGTAACATTGCAAAGGCCGCCGTCCAACTGGGTATCACCGAACGCATAATGGGACTGCGAATCGGTAAATACGGCCTGAATCCTTATAACTATAAACAACTCTCGAATGAAAAATCCTGATGTGACCGTCCGCCGGTGTGATTATGCCGATACGGATGATTTGAATGCTATCGGCACGCTGATAAATGCATATATTGAAGATGAAATGGGTGACGGAGGCGGGGAACCGCTTGAACGGCAGCAACAGTTACGCCTGGCGGAAGCGCTCGGCCGGCATCCGAAATCAATCGTCCTGCTGGCCTGCATCGGGGAAGTCCGCTGCGGTATGCTGGTCGCGTTCGAGAACTTTTCGACGTTCACGGTCAGTCCGATGATAAATATCCACGATGTAATCGTTTTGAAGGAGTATCGGGGGAAAAACGTCGGACGCCGTCTGTTGGAAGCGGTTATAAGCATGGCAAGGGAACGCCGCTGCAGCCGTATTACGCTCGAAGTGAGGGTTGACAACCCGGTTGCCCGGCATTTATATAAAAGTGCAGGTTTTGATTCGCCGTCGCCGGAAATGTCTTATTGGCGGAAAAATTTGCAGGAATAACCGGGAAATATATTTTTTTGAAAAAGTTCATTGAAACCTGGCCGCGTTTTATAAAACCTGGATAAAAATAATTGCTTTCAGCGATATGAAATAAAATATACCGGTAGATATACAGCGATTTGCAGAAATGACGGGAAACGGCGGCAATCGGGAAGAAAAAATAACCGTATAAACCGTATGTCCGAAAAAAGAATTATCTTTGCAGGAAAGTTAAATAAATAACGAAAATTAAAAATTATGTGAATTATGAAAATGATGAAATTATACAAAAACACTATCCGGGTTATCTTGTTTATTTCGTTATCCGCAGCAGGAAATGCGCAAGACGATAATGACCGCAAATACTGGAGTGATTTGGCTTACCGGATTGCCGAACCCGTGCTTCGCAATATGAGCAAAGGTGAATTAAAGAAAAACATGGAAGTTGAAGTCAGTCCCGCGTGGAATGGCCCCAGCAAAGATGTTGCTTACATGGAAGCGTTCGGCCGTTTGATGGCCGGGTTAGCCCCCTGGTTATCGCTTCCCGACGACGCTACGGACGAAGGCAAACAACGCAGGCAGCTCCGCGAATGGGCGTTGAAAAGCTACGCGAACGCCGTCGATCCCGGCAATCCCGATTATCTTGGATGGCGCGATTATGGGCAGGCCTTGGTCGATGCCGCGTTCCTTGCCAACAGTTTCCTCCGCGCACCCGGGCAGCTCTGGGAACCTTTGGACGAACGGACAAAACAAAGGTACGTCGCCGAATTTCAGCAATTACGCCGCGTCGACCCGCCTTACAACAATTGGCTCCTGTTTTCGGCAATGGTAGAGACTTTCCTCATGACGATAGATGCTCCGTATGATGCGTACCGGATACATAGCGCCATACGGAAAACAGAAGAATGGTACGCAGGCGACGGCTGGTATGCCGACGGGCCACATTTTGCCTTCGATTATTACAACAGTTTCGTGATACAACCCATGTACGTGGAAATACTGCAAGCATTGAATGAAAAAAACAAACCGCCTAAGATAAGCGCGGAAAGAATCGAACGCGGGTTGGAAAGAATGCAGCGTTTCGGGATTATCCAGGAACGGTTTATCTCTCCCGAAGGAACCTTCCCGGTTTTCGGGCGTTCGATGGCATACCGTATGGGTGCATTCCAGGTATTGTCGCTATTGGCTTATCAACAAAACCTGCCCGGGGAATTGCAGGAAGGACAGGTACGCGCCGGATTAACGGCCGTAATGAAAAGGATGTTTTCAATACCGGGCAATTTCGATGAAAAAGGATTTCTTCAATTAGGTTTTGCCGGGCATCAACCCGGTATGGCGGATACTTATACAAATAACGGAAGCCTCTATCTCACGTCATTTGTGTACCTTCCCCTGGGATTGCCGGCCCGTCATTCGTTCTGGACGTCGGAACCGCTGGACTGGACTTCAAAAAAAGCATGGAACGGACTGCCTTTTCCCAAAGATCATGCGATAAGAGAATAGAACGCATCCCCTTTAATTGGCAACAGGCAGTATTTTGCCTCTTGGGATATGGCCCTATCCCCCGGCAATCCTCATCGTCCGTTCGATAGCATCATCCATTTGAGCGATCGACGTCAGTCCGAGCGTCAGGCAATGAACGTTCCCCTCCGTGAGGGCAAAACGGATGGACTTTTCCCGCTCGTCATCGGCAACGTGTTTGCCTTCGCCGAAAATCTTCATTCCAATGACGCCTTTCCCGTTTTCCTTAGCCGTAGCGAGAATCGTTTTAATTTCGTCCGGCGTTCCGTCCATATTGCTACCGAAAGGATTGATACGCGCCATGATAACGTCAACCCATGGGTTGACGGCAGCTTCCCTTAATGCATCAATATTGTGGCACGATACGCCGACGGCTTTGACGGTGCCGTCCTGTTTGGCTTTGGAAAAACCGTCCATATAATGCGTACGGGTTTTGCTCCAGTTGCCGTCTGTCATGCAATGCATAAAAAGTATGTCAATATAATCCGTACCTAATTCTTTCAGGTAGCGGGCAATATTTTCGGAAACCGATTCCTCTTTTCCCGATCCGTCTTCCTGCGTCCACATTTTGGTCAGCAATGTGATCTTTTCGCGGGGCAGCGTTTTAATAGCTTCTCCGACAAACGGCATGGAGCCGTATCCTTCAGCCATATCATAAAACCGGATGCCCCGTTCGTATGCATGATGAGCAAGCCGGACAAAATTTTCCATACCCGAACGTGTCTGGTCGGATGATTTGTTGTATCCGTGCGTACCTGTTCCCATAGCTATACGGGGCACCGTCAGTCCGCTGTTTCCAAGATTCACCCTGTCAACAGTCGTGTTGAAAGGAAGCGTCAGGTTTACATGCGCCATACCGGGGTGTAAAACGGATAATCCTGCAAGTCCGATAACTCCGGTCTTAATAAATTTGCGTCGATTCATTTGTTTCATAGTATAATATTATTTAATATCGTTCAATTTAACGTACCCCGGCCACATTCATTTTCAGTCCATAAAAATATTCGGAAGCTGTAATGAACAGGGTTTTCATGTCTTTACCCCCGAAACATGCGTTTGCTGTCCAGCCTGCTTCTACGGGGATGTGTGCGACCTGTTCCCCTTCCGGGTTAAAGACCGTTACGCCTTTTCCCGTAAGGTAGATATTCCCGTTGCTATCCATCGTCATGCCATCGGAACCCATTGATGCGAAAAGCTTTTTATTCGCTAAAGTAGCATCCGGCCGTATCTCGTAAACATACGTTTTTCCTGCTTTTATGTCGGCTACGTAAAGAAGCCTGCCGTCCGGGCTTCCAATAATTCCATTCGGTTTTTCCAAATCAGTCGCTACCCGGATTACTTTTTTACGGTCGGGCGACAGGTAATAGACATGTTCTCCGTCCTGTTGCCTTTCGGGATTGCGTGTCCAGTAATCGCGTTTATACAGCGGGTCGGTAAAATAAATACCCCCGTTCGGATGCACCCACAAATCGTTCGGGCCGTTCAACTTTTTACCTTCAAAATCAGTGAGCAGTATACGATGATTACCATCCATGTCAAACGCCCATATTTCGTTTTCCTGATCCGAACACGAAAGCAAATGACCTTCCTTATCAAAATAAAGTCCGTTTGCACGTCCGGTATTCTCATTAAAAACAGATAACGTTTCGTCTTCGACCGACCATTTCAAAATCCGGTTGTTCGGTTGATCCGTAAAATATACGTTCCCGTCTTTATCGGTGGCAGGCCCTTCCGTAAAACGGAATCCACCGGCTAATAACGTTACTTTTGCACCTTCTGCAATGAGATTGTCATCGTCCTTCTCCTGAGCAAAAGCCAGGGCAGCGTTTAAGATGAACGTAATCAGTAAAATAGCGTTTTTTTTCATAAACGGGACTTTTTTACTTAACTTTTCTTTTTCCCCTGGTTGGCAACGGATTCCATAAGTTTTTTGATTTCTTCCGGGTCGCCGAGGAAAAAATCATTTATCAAGTTGAGAGAATCGTCAAATTCAAAAACATAGGGAACCGCAGTGGGCAGGTTTAGATGTACAATATCTTCATCGGATATGTTTTTCAGATATTTTATGATACCTCTCAGGCTGTTGCCGTGTGCCGCAACTAATACCTGGTCAACCCGTTCCAGGGTAGGAAATATCACATTTTTCCAGTAGGGGAGGATACGTTCTACGGTATCTTTGAGCGATTCCGTGAGAGGACATTCCGTATCGGACAAACCCTTGTAACGTAATTCCGGTTTCGGGTTGCGCGGATCGTTGTCATCCAGCGCCATAGGGGCAATATCGTAACTTCTGCGCCATATAAGGACCTGTTCGTCCCCGTATTTTTGCGCGGTTTCACTTTTGTTCAGACCTTGCAGCGCACCGTAATGCTTTTCGTTCAGGCGCCAACTTTTTTCTACCGGTATCCAGTCCAGGTCCATGCGGTCCAATACACAGTTTAACGTTTTCACCGCGCGTTTTAAGTAAGATGTATAGGCTATGTCAAATGCATAACCTTCTTTTTTCATCAAATTGCCCGCTTTGATAGCTTCGGCAATTCCTTTTTCCGTCAGATCGACGTCCGTCCAGCCGGTAAAACGGTTTTCCAGATTCCATTCACTTTCGCCGTGGCGAAGTAATACAATTCGTTTCATTTAATATTTACTTTTAAATTAATAACCCGGCTACAAAAATAGATAAAATAAATCACTAAAACAATATCTTCCGCTTTTATGTTTACAAATGAAAGATTTAAATCTTTTTTTTAGGAGGCTGTAAATCACGGTTTAACAAAAAAAACACGAAAAGAGCGAAAATAATTTGCACGAATTGAAAAATATCAATTAACTTTGCATCCAAAAGTGCTTTTATATGAATGATAACAGAAAGACAACAACAGAGGAATTGACGGAAATTCGCAGTTTGATGGAACGCAGCTCAATGTGTGTCAGTTTAAGCGGATTAGGAGGTGTTTTAGTAGGAGTGTGCGCTCTGGCGGGCGTGGCGGCAGGCAGTTTGTTGCCGGATTTGGGCGAAAATACAGCGATGTTTTTGACGTTGGCGGGCAGCGTTTTTCTTTCTGCTTTGCTGTGCATCGTTTTTTTTAGCTATCGGCGTAGCAGGCAAATGAAGACAAAATTGTGGAACAGCCCGACAAAACGTATGACGCTGCATTTGGCGGTACCTTTAATTGCGGGATCGTTTATTGTGCTGAAATTATTGCAGTTGGATTTGTTTGAACTTCTGCCTGCAACTTCTTTGATTGTTTACGGGGTAGCGATATTTTCGGCAAGTCATTATTGCACGAACGAAAGCAGGTGGCTCGCGTATGGCGAAATGATTCTGGGATGTGTGGCAATTTGCTTTCCGGCGCTTGGCTGGCTGTTTTGGACAACCGGTTTTGGGATTTTGCACATAATGTTTGGTGTAATAATGTGGAACAGACATGAAAAAAATAATTGAACCGGAAACGGACAACGCTCCCAATTCCGGCAAGGTTTTCGACAATCGTTACCGTTTACGGATAATGTGCGTGTTGGCGGCCAATAAATCCTATTCGTTCAACGAGTTAAAAGAACTGCTGCAACTTACCGACGGGAATCTGGCTTCGGCACTTAAAGTGCTTGAAAATAGCCGCTATATCTCTGTCATGAAAGGGTTTATCGGCAAAAAAACCAACACCATCTATTCGATAACCCTCGAAGGCAAGGCGGCTTTAAAAGGGTATTTCGATTATATGGAACAGCTCATTAAGGATACACAACTGAAAATGGACTGTTAATTTTTTTTGCCTATATGCTTTGAATTTGAAAGTGCTTTTTGTTTTAATATTTAATTAAATCTCTTTTTATATGGACATGAAACGGTTATTTGACATTTTCTTTTCGCTGGCGGCATTGACGGTTTTTACGCTGCCAATGTGCGTGATTGCCTTTTTGTTGAGGGTTGTAGAACATCATCCGGTCTTTTATCGTCAGGAAAGGGTCGGGAAAAACAAGAAAACTTTTTCGATATTGAAATTCCGGACATTGGAGAACGGCGTCCCTACGCCTGTAGGGAAATATTTGCGTATGACGGGTATCGACGAATGGGCACAGTTTTTCAATGTGCTGAAAAACGATATGAGTATTGTCGGACCGCGTGCGCTTACACCGTCCGACATTGAACGGCTGAAGTGGAATGACGAATTTCACTTGGTTCGCTGGCAACTTAAACCGGGTATCAGCGGCCTGGCACAACTGTACGGCGGGCAACATCGCAAAACATCGTGGTTTTGGGATAGATACTACAGCGCTCATCAAAGTTTGGCAATGGATTTTTGCATAGTGACGGCATCTTTTGCAGTGAATATTTTCGGCAAAATCCGGGTCAGGAGAATGATTTTTAAAAATCACAAATTGAAGTAAACGGCATTATGAAAGTAAAAATGATTTTACCGGCTTTAGCCGAAGCGGAAAGTCCTTTTTGGCGACCGGTAAAGTATTCGCTGTTTCCGCCGCTGGGACTGGCGACTTTGGCGGCTTACCTCTCGCCCGGCGACGAAATCGACCTGCAAGACCAGCATATTGAAAGACTGCGTTTGGACGATACTCCCGATTTGGTCATCATTCAGGTATATATCACCAATGCTTACCGTTCTTACAGGATTGCCGATCATTATAGGCTCAAGGGTGCTTATGTTCTGCTCGGCGGGTTGCACGTTACATCTTTGCCCGGCGAAGCGATGTTACACGCCGACACGATCTTTTTAGGTCCGGCGGAAGATACTTTTCCTCAATTTCTAAACGACTTCAAACGCCGTCAGCCGAAAAAAGTTTACCATTCGGCCGTACGGACTCTTGCTGGCCTGCCGCCTGTCCGTCGCGACCTGATTAAGCGTGAACGTTATTTAGTACCAAATTCGCTGGTCGTTACGCGCGGTTGTCCGCATCATTGTCATTTTTGCTACAAGGACGCCTTTTTCAAGGGTGGGAAATCATTCTACATACAAAAGACGGACGATGCGCTGGCGGAAATTGAGCGTTTGCCGGGGCGTCACTTGTATTTTCTCGACGACCATTTATTGGGTGACAGGCATTTTGCTGCCGCTCTGTTCGATGGGATGAAGGGAATGAACCGTGTGTTTCAGGCTGCTGCTACCGTATCGTCGATTCTTGATGGCGATTTGATAGAAAAAGCCGCTGTTGCCGGACTGCGAAGCGTTTTTGTCGGTTTTGAAACGTTTTCTTCGGAACATCTCAGGCCAAGCAACAAAAAACAAAATCTCGAACGCGATTACACCAAGGCTGTCATGCGGTTACATGGCTTGGGTATTATGATTAACGGCAGTTTTGTCTTCGGACTGGACAACGATGACAAAGACGTGTTTCGGCGTGCAGTGGACTGGGGTGTACAAAACGGAATTACAACCGCTACGTATCACCTGCTTACGCCTTATCCCGGAACACCGCTGTATCAAAATATGGAAAAACAGGGACGTCTTCTGACGAAAAATTGGAATTTGTACGATACACGGCATGTTGTTTATCGCTCTCAAGGACTTACGGCAGACGAACTGCAACATGGTTACAACTGGGCTTATCGCGAATTTTACAGTTGGAGAAACATTTTCTACAGTAGCTTTATTCATCCTTCGCTTTCGCATAAATTGCAACATCTGCTCTACACCGGAGGATGGAAAAAGTTTGAACCGCTCTGGAATTTTCTGATAAAAACCCGCAGTCTCAACCGGATGCTGCCTCTGCTGGAATCAATACTGGAAACAAAAAGGGATAATTCCGTGTCGAAAAAAAGTAACGAATTTCAGCTTGCAGACGTCTCTATTGCCTCCTCATTAATCGAATAAGTTTGGTAATGTTCGTCTGCTGATAGATAAAAAACAGATGAAACACCGGACATACGAATACCTGGAAAGGAAATTTCATGGTGACACTCAACGCAATGACGCAAAACGCGTATGCAAGGTCATTATATAACACCACATACGAAATCAAACGCACAAGTTAGCGTTAAGTGATGCGAAATAAATAAATTGCAACCGTATTCAGGTGTTCCGGAGGGGAGGGGTGTAAAAAATGAAACTGGGGAATCCGGGAAAGATAAACCATTGAAACGTGGTCGTGGCAAGGTAAAGGTGGTCATCACAAACATCGACGGTAGCCTCGTCAAAGGAAGTCCAAAGGAAGACCGGAAGAATTTTTCAGGAAAATCACGGAAAAGGTAATATTATTTTATGAAAATAAAATGACATTGCAGGCACATACGCACGTTACCCTCCGGCCAGAAAAGAAGCGTCGCCATAGCTCAGGAACCTGAAACCGTGTGTCAGCGCATAGTCGTAAATCTTTTTCCAGTCGCCTTTTACGAACGCGGAAACGAGCAGTAACAGGGTGCTTTTGGGCTGATGAAAATTTGTTATCATATTGTTTACGATATGAAATTCATATCCGGGTACGATGATGATCCGTGTGGAGGCAGTCAGTTTTTCGAGATTGTTTTTATCAAGATAATTCAGGATGTTTCTTAACGCGTCTCCGGCAGGTATCGGGGGCAGTTCGTTCCGGTAGGGCGTCCATTGTTTTATGGCAAGCATTTCGGGTGTTGCATCGGGGTGGGCGGCAAGCATGGCGCCTGTATAGTACAGGCTTTCGAGCGTGCGTACCGATGTTGTCCCGACGGCCGTTACGCGACCGGCGTGAGCAAGCAGGCGGGCTATGACCGGACGGTCTACCGAGAAAAATTCGGTATGCATCTCGTGTTCGCCGATTGTGCCGGTTTGTACGGGTTTGAAGGTCCCGGCTCCTACGTGCAGCGTTATTTCTTCCCGGATGAATCCGCGTCGGTCGAGTGTATCTAAGATTTCGGGGGTGAAATGCAGTCCAGCCGTCGGCGCGGCGACCGAGCCTTTGATTTTTGAATAAACGGTCTGGTATGTCTGCAAATCGGACTGCTCCGTTTTGCGATTCAGGTAGGGTGGGATAGGGAGTACGCCGGCCGTTTCGAGTATTTCCGCAAATGTATGCGAAGACGGGTTCCAGCGGAACAGGATGCTGTGCGTGTGGCCATGCGCCTGTTTGCGTTCGACCGTCAGCTTCACGGTGTCGTTCCCGATTAAAAGAGTGCGTTCCAGCACACCTTCTTTCCAGCGTTTCAGGTTGCCGACAAGGCATGTCCAGCGACATTGTCCGCACGCCTGGAAATTCATCGCATAATCGCGCGGTTCTTCCGGCTCAAGGCAGAATACTTCTATTTGCGCCCCTGTATCTTTTGCGAAAAGAAGTCTCGCCCGGATTACGCGCGTGTTGTTGAATACGATTAACGATTTTTCCGGCAGGAAATCCGCTATCCGGCTGAAAACACTTTCGCCTGCCTCACCGTTCCTGTATGTCAACAATTTGGATTTATCCCGCTCGTGGAGCGGGAATTTGGCGATACGGTCGTCGGGCAGGGGGTAGTCGTATTCGGATATGTTTATTTGGTGGACGGTAGCCGGTGTTCCGATTTCTTTTTCAAACATAAACTGTATTTTTGTGCGCAAAAATACGAACTTTACGATTCTAAAATAATAAAAGGGACGTAAATTTCCGGTTTTTTGTGATAAAAGCAGTATTTTTGCGCCTGTAAAATAAAAATGAATATGAAGAGAGAAGACTTTTCGGATGTGTCTTCGTCGCTAAAGGCGAAGGTTAAGATAGGAGATAAGGTGCGTTTTCTGAATAGCGTGGGAGGTGGGATTGTCACGGCTTTTCACGGGAAGAACCAGGTGCTGGTGGAAGATGAAAACGGGTTTGACGTACCGGCGCTGATTGCAGAATGTGTCGTTGTCGGCGAGGTTGACCGGCGGCTGGAGAACAGGGAGCCGGAACCGTATGTTCCGCCGGTGAAGACCGTAGCGCCGGTGAATGTTGCGCCGCCGGAGACTAAAACGTCCGGTCGTGCCGGTTATCCCTTTACAGAGACGCCGCAGGGCGAACGCCTGAATGTAAGCATTGCCTTTTTGCCGGTCGAACCGAAGAACTTTATACGGGGCGCTTTTGAATCGTATCTTATTAATGAAAGTAACTATTATCTATATGTTAACTATATGAATTGTAAAAATAATAGTTGGACATGTCGTTATCACGGATTGATTGAACCGGATACGAAGGTTTTTATTGAAGAAATCGAAAAACCGGCATTGAACGAACTGGAGCATGTATGCGTGCAGATGATTGCATTTAAGGAAGGACGGCCTTTTTCGTTAAAAAATGTCATGTCGGTAGAACTGCGTCTTGATATGGTGAAGTTTTACAAGTTGCACTGTTTTACTAAAAATGATTTCTTTGGCGAAGATGCGCTTGTTGTGCCGCTTGTCACGGATGATAAGCCGGAGAAACAAATGCTTGTTTCCGCAACGGATGTTCAGGAGGCTATGTATGGAAGGAAAAATGAGGAACATCGTGTACCGCAACCTGCCGCTGCTAAAAAAATAAAGCCTGCGAATAAGGTCGTTGAAGTGGATTTGCATATCAACCAGTTGCTCGACAGTACTTCGGGGATGGATAATGCGGATATACTGAACTATCAGATGTCAAAGTTTCACGAAGTCATGAAAGCTAACTTGGACAGGAAAGGACAGAAAATTGTTTTTATTCACGGCAAGGGAGAAGGCGTCTTGCGAGCGGCGGTTGAGAAGGAGCTTAAAACGGTGTACCGGCAGAAGACGCGCTTTCAGGATGCGTCGTTCCGCGAATATGGCTTTGGCGCGACTATGGTAACGGTTTTTTAATTAAGAATTAAGAACTGTTTTTGTATGGAGATAGAGCGTAAATTTTTGGTTAGGGAGGACTCTTTTGTTGATGAGGCTTTTGATGCGAAGCGTATGGTGCAGGGGTATATCTGTGCGGATGCGGAGCGGTCGGTTCGTGTTCGTATCTGTGGCGAAGAAGGGTTTTTGACGATAAAAAGCGCTTCAAATGAGCGGGGATGGAGCCGTTATGAATTTGAGAAGCCCGTCGCTCTGAACGAGGCCGGGGAACTGATGAAGTTATGTTTGCCGGGTTTGATAGATAAAGTGCGTTACTATGTGAAAGCCGGTCGCCATACGTGGGAGGTCGATGTGTTTCATGGGGAAAACGAAGGGCTTGTTGTTGCCGAGATTGAGCTTGAATCCGAAGATGAGGTGTTTGAGTTGCCGTCGTGGATTGGCAAAGAAGTCAGTGGCGATCCGAGATATTACAATGCCATGCTTGCCGTGCATCCTTATTCGGCATGGTAGGATTGCGAAATGCGGGCGCCTGAAAAGTGTTTGACACGGAGGCATTCTCACCCTTAAATATGGTAATGGAATGAATAGCATCCGGATTTATATTTTCGACGGATGAGACTTCTTTTCCGTCTACATAATAAGAAACATCACTTGGTTTCTTGTCCGGATGCGTCAACTCGATCACAGTGATCGAATCGTTAACGGTAATTTTGTCCTGTTCTACCGGGGCAGATACCGAATAAACATTACATCAGGAAAAAATAATATTCTTTTTTTCGTTTTTCCCTGAAGAAAATCCCGGCTCTATATAATGAACAAAAAAAACAGAATATTCGCCGCCGGGCGATGTTTTGAGAAACTTTTTGTATTTTTGCCCTGAATCTATAAATAATGCTGTTTTTAGGATGAGAAGGATTCTGTTTGTTTCGCTTTTAATACTTGCTTCATTGACCGGGTTGCCGGCTAATGGAGATCCGGCGCACGATAATACACAGTACAAAATAAGGCGCGTATCGCCTCATGGCGGGCTTGGCATAAACGGGCAAAGGGATGTGAAACAGGATAAATGGGGATTTATTTGGGTTATTACGGTCGATGGCCTGTACCGGTTTGACGGTTATACGTTCAAGCATTACACACATAAATTAAAGAAACCGGAGCCTTTGGGAACGTGGGGGTTTGAAAGGCTGGAAATTGATAAAAACGGCGATATTTACATTTCATCACAATTGGGGTTATTAAGGTATAATCCGCTGACGGACAATTTTGATTTGTTACTCCGGGATAATATTAGTCTTGTAAAAGAGGATTCAAACGGCAGATTATGGATATCAACCCCTCATTCCATCGGCCTGTTTGACCGGAATACGTTTAAATTTACACCCGTCGAATCCGGCGAAGGCCCGGTACGCAACACTTCTGCCGTCTGTGCAAAAGGAAACAGGATTTATGTGGGCGCTTCAGACGGTAATATATATAGGTATAGCGAGGAGGACGGTTTGTTCAGACATGTGTTCTTTCATCCTCAATACAATAACATCGTAGACATGATACCTGCGGATTCTTTTCTTTACGTACTGACCGAGAATAAGGGGCTTATCGTACTTTCTGCCGGGGATTATAAGGAAATAAAGCGGTATGATTTCTTTTATCCCAGCGGAGATACGAGGGTTTCTGCCCGGGATCTGTATATTGACAAATTTCGCCATATCTGGATAACAAACCAGCGGGGCATCTACATATTAAACCCGGAAAACGGCGCATATACTCATTATTATTACGACAAAAACGATCCGTACGGCTTGCCGAGCAGTTCCGTTTGGAGAATCTCGGAAGATAACCAGGGCAATTTATGGTTTGGAACATATTCCGGCGGTATTTGTTTCATTAACCTGGATGAACAGAAAAAGTTAAAATCGTTCAGCGCCATGATCGACGATTTAAGTTATCCCGTTGTCAGCTGCTTTGAAGAAGATGATGATTATATATGGATCGGTACCGAAGGCGGGGGCCTTAACCGGTACGACAAAAAGACAAACGGGTTCGCCTGTTTCAGGCATGTTCCCGGCACGAACAGCCTGACGTACGACAACATACAAAGCCTGTTATTTACCGGACGCAATAAACTTTGGATAGGAACGTCGCGCGGAGGAATGGACTGTTTGGATACTGAAACCCTGCAATTCACACATTATACGGTCCGCAACGACATGTTAATGGAAGACCATGTGGCCAGAATCGTCGCCGAAGCCGATTCCGGCATTTGGGTCAAGTACCTTATGAACAGGAACTGGATTACATACCTGTCGCTGAAAGACTGCAAAACGGAACATTTTAATTTCCTGGTGCCGCCGTCCGGGCTAAACGGGAATATCAGCGACATGTGCCGGGGTAATGGCGACACGCTATGGATCGCATCCTCCCGGCAACTGTTGATAATGAACGTCCGTACCAAGAACGTATCCGTTGCCGGTTACAGACATTCCGACATCCCCGGTTTCCGGAACATTAACATCTGCACCATATTAACAAACAACGTCAAGAATATTCTATGGATGGGTACAAACGACAGTGGCCTGCTCATGTACGACATTTCAAACCAAAGCCTGACATGCAAAGCCGACCTGTCAAAATATGAAGTACATGCCATATTGAGCCTTAACGAAGATACGATGGGGAATCTGTGGATGGGAACCGATAACGGGTTGTTTTGCCTTGACATTGAGACGGACAGGGTGCATAAATTTAATAAATCGGACGGCGTGCAGGGAGATACCTATTATCCGTATTCCACCTTCAAGTCAAAAACAGGGAAGCTGTATTTCGGCGGCAACGAAGGGTTTACCGTTATAGATTCCGTAAAAAACACGTACAACGAGTATAAACCGCACGTTATCATTTCGGATTTTTTACTGGATAATTTCCCGGTCATTTCCGGCACAAAGGATTCGCCTCTTAAAACTTCCATTTTCCGGACAAAGGAAATCGTGCTGAAACATAACCGGAATAATTTTTCGTTTGAGTTTACGTCGTCAAACTATCTTAACCCCGACAAAAACCGCTTCAAATACCGCCTCAAAGGGTATGATGACAGATGGATCGAAACGGATGCAAACCACCGGATTGCATCATACGCCAAAGTGCCGGGCGGCAAATATACGTTCGAGATAATGACGGCAAACAACGACGGGATCTGGGGCGGGCTTTCATCCGTCCCGGTCACGATAAAACCTGCGCCATGGTTCAGCCTCTGGGCGATAACGGGGTATGTCCTGCTGCTTTTCGCTGCTGTCCATGCAATTATAAGGCATTATAATTACCGGAGAAAACTGAAAATACAGTTCTACCTGGAAGAACAGGAAAAGCGGCAAAAGGAAGAGGCTCACCAGGAACAGCTTAAATTCTTCACCCATGTGTCGCATGATTTCCGGACGCCGCTGTCTTTAATCCTGGCAACGGTGGAAGCCGTCAAATCCGGCAATCCCGTCTCCCGGTATTTGCCCGTACTCGAAAACAACACGAAACGGCTGCTTGCCCTGATTAACGAATTAATGCTTTTCCGCTCGCTCCAGAACAATAAAATCAGGCTGGACCTCCGGCAGGGGGACTGGAACGGATTCATAATCGGCAACATCTCTGATTTCCACGAATATGCCCTGCAGAAAGGAATTGATTTCACCATAGAACTTGACCCGGACATGGGCGGCGGACTTTATTTTGATGTAAAAGTGATGGAAAAAATTGTCCTTAACCTGCTGAACAACGCATTCAAGTACACTTCCGCCGGCGGAACGGTACGGATTTCCACACTGGCGGACATAAGTAAGTTCAAAAGCCCGTATTCCAACAGCATCGTTGTAAATGCAAACGAAAATCCGGGGGTCATGTCCGGCATGGTCATCCGCGACAGCGGGATCGGCATTTCGGGCGAATCTATCGGTCTTGTCTTCGAGCGTTATTACCGGGTGAACGAATCCGGCGGCGTCCGGCATTTAGGCTCCGGCATAGGACTGGCCACGGTGAAAAGCCTGATTGAACTGCATAAGGGTTATATCGCCATTTACAGCGAACGGGATGCCGGTACGGACATCGTCATTGGCTTTTCGCCGGACAGTTCCATCTACAATAAAGAGGATTTTGACAACGGCAAATCAAACACTTGTTTATCCGATACGTCCGCATTTCGCGAACGTGCATATAACGAAAAAAACATATACGGTACGCCGCATGAACCGGCGATTCAAAACAAAAAGAAAATACTGCTTGTCGAAGACAACGACGATTTCCGGGAATTGTTAGCCGAAATACTGAACGAATATTACAGCCTGAAAAAGGCCGCAAACGGGCATGAAGCATTAAAAATACTCGAAAATGATCATGCCGACATCATCATTACGGATATTATGATGCCCGGAATGAACGGCGTCGAACTAAGCCGAACGATTAAAGGCAATATCGAAACGTCTCATATCCCGGTCGTCATGCTAACGGCCAAAACAGGCTCGGAGAACCAGATAGAAAGCTTGCAGTCGGGAGCGGACGCTTTCCTTGAAAAACCGGTAAACAGGCAGATTCTCCTGCTCACGTTATCAAACATTTTAACCCAGCAGATGAGAATCAGGGAATATTACTCCAAACATTATTTTTCAAATACCGGTAACGGTGAAACTCACGTGAACAAACGCGATGCCGATTTCATGAAACAACTGGCGGATCTGATCGAGAAAAACCTGTCCAATACCGGGATAGATGTACTGTACATCGCATCGTCGCTGGCCGTGAGCCGGCGCACACTTTACGGCAAAGTGAAGGCTATGACCGGGCAATCGGTCGTGGAATTTGTCCGAAACTACCGCCTGCGCAAAGCTGTTCGGATACTCAGCGAAGAGGATGTTCCCGTTAATGAGGTTATGATACGGGTAGGTTTTGATAACGCTTCTTACTTTTCACGCATATTCAAGAAAGAATTTGGGAAATCGCCGTCTGAATTTCTTTCCGAACGCTACAAGCCATAACGCTTCCCCGGCGGACGTCGTCCGGCATACGTCGACGTAATCGCAGCGATTGTCGACAACAGTTTGAAAAGACAGGACTTTAGAAACACCAAAATCTCGAGAATCTTGAAAAAAATCATAGTTCAGACGGAAATTTGTCGTATTTTTGTGGAAAATTTATGGATAAGAAATTATGAAATCATTTAACACAACAGGTCCCTGCGACCCCGAAATGCATTATATGTTGCCCCCCGAAGCGCGTTTGGTTGGGGCAGGTTTAAACCGTTATCTTGACGAAAAACTCTATTGGGTGCTTCATGCACCGCGCCAGACGGGAAAAACTACCTTCCTGATCAGCTGGATGCGCGAACTCAACGCTACAGGCAAATATGTGGCCTGTTACGTGAGCGTGGAAGTAACGCAGGGGATAACCGATATAGAACGGGCAATGCCCTTGATTTGCGCTTCGATACGAAAGTATGCGAAGGATTTTAGAGTGCCTGTACCCCAGACAGATATAGAAAAGCCGGGATTCATGCTCAGTAATATTCTTGAAAACTGGGCTAATCTTGTTGCTCCCAAGCCGTTGATAGTTCTCTTCGATGAGGTGGATGTCCTGACGGGCGAGGCAATGATCAGTTTTCTGCGTCAGTTGCGGGGCGGCTTTGCAAGCCGCGGAGTGGGGAATTTCCCCATATCCGTAGCGCTTGTCGGCATGAGGGATTTGAA